>JANMGS010000145.1:0-3680 GCA_031374745.1 Ferruginibacter sp.
CCAAAATTTTTGCCATTAAAAACAAGGTAGAGTTTATTGTTAATCGTTTTGCTGTACTGCTGTGCTACAGGGTCTTTCTTATCGCCACCCATTTCAATTTTATCATCCTCATCGTTGTTGCTGTCCCCGTCTTCCTCACTATTTGTTTTATCAGAAACAATATTCATTTGCTTTACTGGAGGCTCTTTAAATGGTCCTGTACGTTTGCCATCTTCTATTAAAAAATATTCGTACTGCTTATTCGTTATTACAAAAGCGGTACTCAATTTTCCATTGCTAGCATAAACCTTGGTTTCGTCATAATAAAAACTTTCTCCTTTATCTAAAGTAAAAAGTTTATTACAATCCTGTGTAGGTTGCCATTTTGCTTTTGTTTTATTGGATTTGATAGGAGCGGCTTCTTCGTTGGTTTGCTGTTTTTCTTCCGACGAGGTAGGTTGTGTTTCAGTCTTTTTTTTAGGTTCCAAGGTTTTCTCTGCTTTTTCTTTTAACTTTTTGAACAGTTGTGCTTGGGTGTTTATGCTAGCAAATGATGCTAGTATAAAAAGGATGATTATTTTTTTCATCTTCTTGTTGTTTATTTTGATGATTAAAAGCTAATATATTTATGTTTCAAACCAATTTACCTAACTAAAGCTAAGCTTTTTTGCTTGTTGTTTATTTCTGTTTTTTTAGATTACTTTCAATTTCTGTTTATGGACTGTTTTGCATTTTGATTTTCTCTTTTACTAATTGTTTGGTACACTTTAATTAGGGTATATCTGCCAGGTCATTATCCCTTCCTGTTGACGTGCATAAACCGTGGCGGCTCCAAAGATAGAGGGTGCTATGGCCAGTTTATACGAGTAAGTTCCTGCAGGCAGGTTTACTTCAATGGGTCCCGATACCCCGTCTGCAATTTCTCCGTTCGGGGTATAAACAGTGGTGGTGGCAATATCGGCGGTACCACCTACGATGTTTTGTATTAGCACGATAAATGTCCTTCTGTCTCCACATGCAATACAACTTCTGTTGGCAATGGAAATTTTAAAGTTAAAAACTACCTGCGAAGGAACAGCTAATGTAAAATTGGCCACCATATTCGGCACATCTACCCGGCCACTGGTGCCCAGGTCGGGTGAATTGCCACTGGGTCTTACCACAAAGGGCTTGCCGCCACTTCCCCCTTGCCAGCTAGGCGCACTGCCGCTTCCGTTACTAGTAAGCACTTGCCCAGCTGCACCAGTACTACCGCCTACACTGATTGCTCCGTTTTGGGTATTCATTAAAAGCCCCCATCCTGCAGAACCAAAACCGAAAAAGCCTACTTGGTTATCTGCCTGCATTCCTATAAATGAAGACAGAGCAGTATTGGCCTCATTGTTCAGCCAAAGGCCAGCTGTAAAGCCTGGCGTACCACGAATGCGCATTCGCTCGCCCACATCCAGCAGGTAAGCGGGGTCGGTTACCCCAAGCCCTACTTTTCCATCAGCCTTAATATCGAGCGCAGTTTTATAAGTGCCTGTGGCGCCTGTATTATTGCTTTGTGATGATACTAAAAATTGCATACCACCACTAGATGGATTTACACCAATATAGCCACTAAACCCATTAGCAATGGTCTTGCGGTTGCCACTAAAATAGGAGTTTAACCCTATGCCGGGGAAGGATGATTCAATGGCCACACCAGTAGTATTGCTGCCAAAAATAGCATGAGTAGCGCCTACTTTTTTATTTACTGTTAAACCCGATAGGCTAATATCCGTAGTGCCAATGGACATATTGCCATTACCACCCATTCTAACGTTCTCTGTAAAATTGTTGCTGCGCCCATAGCCAAAAACGATACTTGTTGAAGCGTTAGAAGACATCAACTGCATCACCCCATTGCCAATGCCAAGGCCATAGTAATCACCAAATCCATCACGGAATAGTGAAATTTTGCCGCCAGCGTTATCAGCAAAAGAAAGTGGGTAAGTGGGATTGGGGTTCCCAAGCCCTACACTGCCATTTCTGGCATCGAATAAAAAGCCCCAGCCTACCCCTATTTTGTTGCTGTAAAACCCTGCAGTAGAATCTGTTTGCATGCCCATAAATAATTAATCAATGGCCGAATCGCTGCCGGTTCCGCTGAGCCACAATCCGGCGGAGTTGTTGTTATCGGCACCTCCACGTATACGCATACGTCCGCTTAAGTCCAATAAGAAATTGGGGCTGGTATTACCAATGCCCACAAATTGTGAAAAGCCTTCTTGCGTAATTAATAAAATAAAAAGAACAAGGCTTAGCCGATTTATTTTTTTCATAAATTAGAAAATTTATTTTATTTGGAAAAGTAATTCTTTGATTATTTGCTTTTTTCTTGTTGCTATAAGTTATTTTTTTGTTCTTAAATGGTTAATGCAGTTTGGGTATCCAATTTTTAGAGCCATATTTAAAAATTATCAGTATTGCCTGTACTAATGTTCATTACAAAACTCCAACTGCTGGTATTGCCATAAATTCCTAGCTGTTCATTCTTTTGCATTACATTAAATGCTGGAGTAGCTTTATTTGCAATATTGTTGAGCCATAGCTCAGCAGTATTGTTTATATCAGCACCGCACATAATACATATCCGGCCATTTACATTCATTTTGAATTGTGGTGTGCTGGTACCGATGCCCAAATGCTGGGCTTCAGCAACAACCTTCATTAATAGGAAGGATATGATAAGTAAGTAAATTCTTTTCATTGTTTCTATTTTATAAATCGTGCCCGCTTCGGCGGGGTAAATTATCAAACCTTCCTGCCGGCACGCCGGTTGTAAAATAAATTAATCCCTGAGGCAACGAACAGAGTGCCCGAATCGCTTATTGCTGTTGCCCAAGAAGAGAATGCCATCATTATAGTACAGTGAGCCGTACCCAGCGGTCGTTGAATTACTCTCCGTAGCACTCCACCAGAAGCCGAAGTTGGAAACACGGAGGAATATAGCCCCGGACATTCCAATGAAGAAACGGTGGCCGCCCGGCAGGCCTGAAAAACCGCTGTTATTATTACCGTCTGTGTTAGGACTTGTCCAATTAAGCGTCCCTGCCTCCTTCATTTTTCCTCCGGCTATTGATGAACCACTTAAAGTATTCGCAAGTGTAGTCCACTCTGCATCGCTGGGAATATGCCAGCCCTGTGGAGCCAAACCCCTGGGGTCATTCACCGCATACCAATTATATAGTTTACCATACTTGGCACCTTGGATAGAATCATTATCATAATAACACCAGGCCCCTGTTGTTGACGCTTCCCATGTGTTAGGGTCGATAACCTGGGGTATGGGGTCGCCGTTTCGGTAAAAGGCAACATCCAAGTTCTTGCTCATCCATTGTTGTGTACCTATAACAATTGTAGGCAAAAAAACCGCAGTGTTAGTAGGAGTTGTTAGTGAAACCCATCCAGAACTTGTATTAAGCTGCAAGCCATTAATGCTGGTATTAAAAATAACTAAGCCTGCAGCCGGCGTTGATATGGCATCTCTTTGCAAAGTTGTCATCCTTGGAGGTAAGAACCCTTTTGTTGTACTGCTAACATCCAATTGGGCGGATGCATCAGGAGTTAGTGTACCCATACCTACATTACCGGTAGTGGTATTCATTAAGAAACCCCAGCCGCTGGCGTTACCGTAGAATCCTACCTTGTTATCTGCCTGCATACCAATGAAAGCA
>JANMGS010000157.1:0-3891 GCA_031374745.1 Ferruginibacter sp.
GAATAAAAAAATTCGGTAACATGGGTTTCTGGGAGGAATAAATTCGCATTTGTGAAAATGTACTATTTTAAAAAATAAATATGCTAAAAATAGGTATTATAGGTGCAGGCCATTTAGGAAAGTTTCATTTAAATAATTGGAAAGAAATAGAAGGGGTAGAAATAGTTGGTTTTTGTGATACAGATGATATAAATGCAAAAAGTGTAAGCGACAAATACAACATTCAACGATTTTCAACTCCAGAAGAAATGATTGACCATTGTGATGCAGTAGATATTGTAGCGCCTACTACTTTTCACTTTGAACTTTGTGCACTTGCGCTTCGCAAGGGCAAACATGTATTCGTAGAAAAACCGCTTACCAATACAATGGAAGAGGCCAAGGCATTACTAAAACTTGCTAAAGAATCCAATTTAAAATTTCAAGTAGGACACGTAGAAAGATTTAATCCTGCATTTGTAGCTTTAAAAAATTACGCTCTTGAGCCCATGTTTATTGAGGTGCATCGCCTTGCCCAATTTAATCCAAGAGGTACCGATGTGAGTGTTATTTTGGATCTTATGATTCATGATATTGATATTATTCTCCACCTCGTAAAAAGTAATGTAAGCTATATATCTGCTAATGGTGTTGTGGTGCTAAGCGATACCCCAGATATAGCAAACGTTCGTATTGAATTTGACAATGGTTGTGTAGCCAATTTGACAAGTAGCCGAATTTCGATGAAAAAAATGCGTAAGATGAGACTTTTTCAAAAAGACGCTTATATCGGTATTGATTTCTTAGAGAAAAAAACAGAAATAATAAGTCAGAATACACCAACTGATAAAAGTGTATTTACTTTTGATATTGAAACCAATAAAGGTAAAAAAACAGTAGCTATAGCAAATCCATTGGTTGAAAATACAAATGCAATGATGGAAGAATTAGTGGCTTTTAAAAATGCAATCGTTAACAACACCGAAACACCAGTAACTGTAGTAGATGGCTTTAGAGCCATGGAAGTAGCACATCAGATATTGGAAAAAATAAACAAAGAAGTAAATTAAAATTCCTAATAACGATTGAAACAACCCAAAATAAATATTGCTTGGTATATTGTCAACGATCTATTAGTGGCAATATTTACATGGGTTTGCTTTTATTACTTGCGTACAAAAACGCAGCATTATCCCTTTAGTATCCCTAGCGGTTTCTACATTGGGTTATTTTTATATGCTTTAGGTTGGGTAAGCTTACATTTTCTTGCAGGTACTTACCATTCATTGTACCAAAAATCGAGGGTTGTAGAGTTTATAAAAACCATCTTAATAAGTTTTCTGGGTTGTATTTTTTTGCTTTTTTTCTTCATATTAAAAAACCCAAGAACCAACAACAATGATTATTATGTAGATTTTTTTATCCTGCTTTTTCCCGTAATTTTCTTTAGCACAATATCAAGAATGATATTTCTTTCGTTTACTAAAAATCAATTGAGACAGAAAAAAGTATTTTTTAATTCCTTGCTTATAGGATCAGGTAAAAAAGCCGAAAGTTTTTGCAAAGATTTTTTCGATACAAATGACAGCTCTGGCTATGTTATTACAGATTTTATAAATTTAAATGGCAAAGAACTACACTTACCTACTTCTAAAATAAATGTGTATAACTCTATAGAAAATATAAATAGTATTATAACAGATAATCAAATTGAAGAAGTAATTATTGCAGTAGAAAATAATGACAGATTGGTTATAACCCAACTCTTACAAAAATTAAGCAACAAAAATGTAAATATAAAAATCACACCAGATACGTTCGATATTTTAAGCGGAGCGCTCCAAAATACAAATGTAATGGGTGTTCCGCTAATAGATATTCATTTTGGGCAGATGCCTTTATGGCAACAAAATATAAAGCGTATGTTCGATATTTTTTTAAGTTTGTTTGGCGCTATCATTGTTTCTCCCATTTTTTTGTATGCTATCATACGAAATAGAATGTCGTCTAAAGGGCCTATTTTTTTCTCACAAGAAAGAATTGGCTTTAAAGGAAAACCGTTCACCATGTACAAACTGAGGTCTATGCAAATAGATGCCGAAAAAAATGGCCCCATGCTCAGTAGTGATGATGATAATAGAATTACCGATTGGGGGAGGATAATGCGAAAATGGCGATTGGATGAACTGCCTCAACTTTGGAATATTCTAAAAGGCGATATGAGTTTCGTTGGGCCACGTCCAGAACGAAAATTCTATATTGATCAACTTGTATCTTTAAACCCAGAGTACAAATACCTTTTTAAAGTTAAACCAGGTCTTACCAGTTGGGGTATGGTAAAATTTGGCTACGCAAGCTCTCTGGAGGAAATGATAGAAAGAATGAAATATGATCTCATTTATGTTGAGAATATATCTTTATCGCTCGATTTTAAAATTTTACTGCATAGCATTCGCATTATACTTTCTGGCAAAGGAAAATAGAGGTTTCAGTTAGGGGCTATACCCTTTAAATAATAGAGCAACACTTGTTCTGGCTGCTACAGGCTACGTTATCACTTCGGCCCTCGTACCTCGGGCTTTCCTTTCGCATCCAGCAGCCCTTCCTCACAATATCATTTATCAGCTTTTTAGATGCACTAGATGATGCAATTTTCATTATTTTTGAATAAACCTTTTCAGTTTGAAAAAACACTTCATTTTTATTGCAGTTTTATTTTTTATTAATGCAGCTAATGCTCAGCAAAAATACTGGCAACAAAAAACAGATTATAAAATAGCGGTAACCTTAAACGATGTAGATAATAGCCTCACCGCTTTTGAGCAAATAGATTATTATAACAATTCACCAGATACGCTCAACTTTATATGGATGCATCTTTGGCCCAATGCATATAAAAATGATCGTACCGCCTTTAGCGATCAAATGCTAGAGAACGGAAGTACCAAGTTTTATTTTTCTGAAGAGAATAAAAAGGGTTATATAAACCAGCTAAGTTTTAAAGTAAATAATGTAAATGCTGTTACCGAAGATCACCCACAGCACCAGGATATTGTAAAGTTATTATTACCAAGCCCACTACCACCGGGTAAAAGTATACAAATTGAAACTCCTTTTCATGTAAAACTACCCTATAATTTTTCTAGAGGCGGCCATATAAATCAATCTTATCAAATTACACAGTGGTACCCAAAACCAGCAGTATATGATAAAACGGGATGGCACGAAATGCCTTACTTAGATCAAGGGGAATTTTACAGTGAGTTTGGCGATTTTGATGTAAAGATTACTTTGCCTTCTAATTATATTGTAGCAGGTACTGGAGCGTTACAAGATGCCGAAGAAAAAAATTGGTTAAAAGCAGCAGCAGAAAAAGGAAAAAATATATTTAAAATAGCCCCGCTTTCAAAAAGCACCAATAAACCCAAGGCTGAAAAAACGATTATTAAAAAAGAAAAGCCCAATCCAATTATTCCATCTGCTACCACAAACAAAACCTTGCATTACTTTCAAAGCAATGTGCATGATTTTGCTTGGTTTGCCGATAAGACTTTTGTTGTTCAATCAGATACTTTACAACTTTCAGCTGGCAGGGTAATTGATTTGTATTCCTTCATTTTACCAGCGAATGTAAACACGTGGAAAAACAGTATCAAATTTTCCAAACAATCAATACTTACAAAAAGTAAATGGCTAGGAGAATATCCTTACAACATAGTAAGTGTGGTGGACAATGCTGCTCCCACAGGCGGTGGCATGGAATACCCTACCATTACATTGCTTACAGCCGATGGGAGTGAGAAGGCTTTAGAAAGCGTAATAAATCATGAAATTGGGCACAACTGGTTTTATGGAATATTAGGAACCAACGAAAGAGCATACCCATGGATGGATGAAGGAATGAATTCATAT
>JANMGS010000165.1:0-1777 GCA_031374745.1 Ferruginibacter sp.
TATCTTCATTGCTTGTTTAAAACCATCGCCTACCTCTCCCATTCTTTGATCGTCGGATACAATGCAATTATCAAAAATCATTTCGCAGGTTTCGCTTGCACGCATGCCAAGTTTGTTTTCTTTTTTGCCGGCCATAAATCCAGCAGTGCCTCTTTCTACAATAAATGTTGTACTGTTGTTTTTTGCCCTTGGCTCGCCTGTTCTACACACTACTACGGCAATGTCTCCACTTTTACCATGCGTAATCCAACTTTTAGCACCATTAATAATCCAGTTATTGCCATCTTTTACGGCAGTGGTTTTCATATTGCCTGCGTCGCTTCCTGTGTTTGGTTCAGTTAGTCCCCATGCACCCAAATGCTCCGCTGTAGCAAGCTTGGGAAGGTATTTTTGTTTTTGTGCTTCGTTACCAAAAGTTAGAATGTGCCCTGTACACAAGGAATTGTGTGCGGCTACAGATAAACCAATAGAACCACACACTTTTGCAATTTCTTGAATGATTGCGCTGTATTCGTAATAACCAAGACCAGTGCCACCATAGGTTTCTGGCACCAATACACCCATCATACCTAGTTTACCAAGTTCCTTAAAAATATGTACTGGAAATTCTTGACTTTCGTCCCACTCCATTAAGTGTGGCTTTATATATTGCAATGCAAAGTCTTTGGCAGATTGTGCAACTTGTTGCGTAAGTTCGTTTTGTTTAAAATCCATTATAGCAAAGAATATTTGAGGGCGCAAAATAGCGAAATTTGTGCTAACATTCGTTAGTTTATAATGTCAAATACGGAGATATTTTGCTATAGGTTTCTGCATCAATGATCATAATTTTTTTTAGATCTTCCAAAACCTTAAAATTGCCATGTTGCTTTTTATATTCAGTAATAACATTGGCCAGTTGCCATCGAATGTATGGATGTGCCTTTAGTTCGTCGTTGGTTGCTGTATTGATATTTATTTGACGGATATTATTACCATTAATTTTTAAATAAGGTTTTATTTTCTGAAAAGTGGAATCCGGTAAGCCAAAAGTTTCTGCCACTTGCTCTACTTTATAAAAACCGCCTAGTTTGTTTCTGAAATTAATGATGCGTTTAGAAAAACCCGGACCAATGCCAGGCAAATCTACAAACGCAGCAGAATCGCCTGCATTTATATCTATTACAGCAATGGCTTGCTTTTCAAATGTTTTTTTTTCGTAAGGTGGATAGCTATTCTTATAATTAATAGATCCATTTTCTGGAGTAGTTATGCGTGCGTAAGGTACTAGTCTGTCTTTTTCAGCTTCGGTAAAGCCCCATACTTTTCTTAAATCTTCGGGGGAGCGAAATTTACCTCCTTTTGATAAATAATTTTGTATGGTGGCAATGGTTTTATCTTTTATCCCAAGCTTTTTCCATCCTGTTGCATCTAAGCTATTGGGGTCAAAATAAAACATGGTGCCCGTAAAAGCATCGTTGTAATTTTTTTTTGAATAAGATTGATAATTTGCTTCATCATTCCCATCATTTTGAGCGTAATCATTTTTACTGTTTACTTTTTCTTTTAAGGAATCTATGGCTGCATTAGCAGTTGTAGCACTTATTGCATTGTCTTTTACTATGAATGGATAAACATATTTGCTGCAAATAAAGATGCCAAGTACCAGTGTCAATATTACAATAATGCCTCTTTTTTCTTTTTTGGTAAAGGTTAGAAAATTTTTGCTGCTATTGTTTTGCATGGGTGTACGCTTCAATAAAATAAATGTAGCAAAAGCGATGGATGCAATAACGAA
>JANMGS010000206.1:0-4804 GCA_031374745.1 Ferruginibacter sp.
GAATAGATAAAATGTCCATTTTAAATTTTGCTCATTGCTTTTTAAATACGGCAGTTTTGAAACCAATAAACCCATACCTGCAAATAGAAACCATCCATTGTATTGAAAATGTAGAAAGAAATACACTGATGCAAGTTGCCAGTTTTGTATCATCACTTTATTTGCCATCATATAAGCCAATGTAAATGCGCCTATGGAGGAAAGAACAGAAAATAACAAAGAAACTTTTATCCATAAATGGCTTATTTTTTTTACCTGCTGTTTATTTAAATCATTCCAATACTGCAACGCAAAAACGTACGAAACAAAAATGGAAAGGGTAGAAAAAGTAATAGAGAACAATCCATAACCTTGTATAAAAAAAGTAATGAGCATGCCATAAGCAGTTATACAGTTTGCATAGAGTAACCAATCATATCTTTTTTTGAGAAGAGCATCGCTACTGATTGAGCCAAGGTTTTGTACCAACAATACCATCAATGTTTGCGTTATCCAGCCTGCAAAGGCAAAATGAGAATGGCTGTGTAACACGTCTTTTTGATGAAAGAAGGGGAGGTAAAATGCAATTTTGTAGCGCAACAATAAACCAAGCGTGGCTACTATCAATAAGTTTAGAAAAGATATAGTGAGCCATTTTCTATAATAGTTGTACATGCATTTATTTTCAAAATAAGGATAAAGCAAACTAGGCTTATATGACTTCAATCATATCATTACAAAATACTTTTCCTTTCGCTATTACCAGTTCTCCTTTTTGGTGCATGTTTCGCATGGTTCTTATAACCGTTTCTACCCGCAAGCCCGTCATATCTGCAATTTGTTGTCGGGTAAGTTTTAATTGATTGCAACTATTGCATATATTTTTTTTCTCTGTTTTTAAATTATTGATGAGCGAGGCTATTATATGTTCTGGACAATGTGTAGCGAGCGAATTGATAATAGATAATTTTAACCGTACTCTTTTGGAGAGTAGTTTTGTAAATGCAAAAAGCAAATCTGTGTTTTCATTTAGCATATCAATAAAAGTTGGTTTGTGCAACCTGATAATAATACTGTCTGTTTCGGCAATGGCTGTTGCGGCATATGGCCCGTCATCAAAAATAGGAAGCTCACCAAACGATTCTCCTGCTTCTACAATTGTATGAATACATTCTTTACCATTATCATTTACATTTACCCACCTTATTTTTCCACTAACCAATTGATGGTAAAAATAGCATGGCTGTTGTTCTTTAAATATTATTTCACCGGCTTTAATCTTTTTATAAGAAGCGCCCCAAGCCAGCATTAAATCTATATTTATCATTTCTTCTAATTGTAGTTTAAAGAGTTGCATAAATCTAGCTTTTTGGAATACCAACTATCCTGATACCAGTCAACAGGCTTTATGATGCTAATCATATGTAAGGCAGATTTTTTAAGTTTCAATGAGAACTTGTTGCTTCCAACCTTAAAATAAGTTGTCTTTTTTGGTATTATGACTGAACGCATAAATTGATACAAATAGGAAGTTTAATCTTGTATAACCAAATATTATTCAACAAAACATATTTTAATTATGAAAAAATTTATTGTAGCATTTACCATTACAGCATTTGCGGCAGCATGTGGCGGCAATGCTTCGTCTGACAAAGTAGTTTCCAGTTCCGAAAAAAAGGCTGACGATGTGGGAACTTATGATCCGCATAGAGGGGAGGGAAAATTTACAAAAGTAGAACTGAGTCCTACGTTGGATGCAGCCAAAGCGGAACAAGGCAATAAAATAGCAAGCGTAAAATGTACGAGCTGCCACAAGCCTACAGATGAAAAATTGGTTGGGCCAGGCTGGGCAGGTGTAACATCAAGACATACCCCCGAGTGGATTATGAATTTTATTACCAATACAGATGCCATGATAGATAAGGATCCCAAAGCCCAGGCACAATTGGAAATATGTTTGGTGCGTATGCCAAATCAAAGCTTGTCTGACGACGATGCCAGAAATTTATTTGAGTATATGCGTAAAATTGATGGGATAAAATAAGTATGTATTAAATGCAATCACTAAAATATTTTAAAATGAAACGAATCAATAGCCTTACTACCTGCTTAGTTGTAGTAGGCTTGTTAAGTAGCATATATTCCTGTAAACCAAAAAATGCAGGCTCTGCAGTAAGTGGCGATGCGGCTGAAAAAACCTATGTAGCCCCAGGCAAGTACGATGAATTTTATAATTTTGTATCGGGTGGCTTTAGCGGGCAAATGAGTGTGTATGGCTTGCCAAGCGGAAGGTTGCTAAGGGTTATTCCTATATTTTCTGTAAATCCAGAAAGTGGATACGGCTATAGCGAAGAAACTAAACCCATGTTGAATACGTCTCATGGATTTGTTCCGTGGGAC
The DNA here is from genome assembly GCA_031374745.1 of Ferruginibacter sp. GTDB lineage: Bacteria > Bacteroidota > Bacteroidia > Chitinophagales > Chitinophagaceae > Ferruginibacter. Next base: position 2,380 of record JANMGS010000206.1, read on the forward strand.
GATCAGCATCATACAGAGTTATCGCAAACAAATGGGGAGATAGATGGTAGATGGATTTTTGCAAATGCAAATAATACCCCCCGTGTAGCAAGGATAGATCTGAAAACTTTTAGAACGGCCGAAATTTTAGAATTGCCCAATAGTGCCGGAAACCATAGTTCGCCTTTTATAACAGAAAATACAGAATATGTAGTAGCTGGTACAAGGTTTAGCGTGCCACCCGATGACGCAAATGGAGACGTGGCTATAAACACCTACAAACAAAATTTTAAGGGCTATTTAAGTTTTATCAGTGTAGGCAAAGTAGATGGTAAAATGGATATCGCTTTTCAAATAAAATGCCCTGGAGTAAATTTCGATTTGAGCCATGCAGGCAAAGGTAAATCGCATGGATGGTTTTTCTTTAGCTGTTACAACACAGAGCAGGCAAGCACTTTGCTAGAAGTAAACGCTTCTCAAAAAGACAAAGATTTTATAATGGCTGTAAATTGGAAAAAAGCCGAAGAATACCTAAAAGCGGGAAAGGGTAGAAAACAAATAACCAAATACGTACACAATATCTACAGTGATGTTACACATTCTGCCATTTCTGAAACCAGAACAGAAGTTACTGTGCTCGATGCCAGCGAGCTAAAAGATATTTGTTATTTCATGCCTTGTCCTAAATCGCCACATGGTTGCGATGTAGACCCCACCGGCGAGTACATAGTCGGATCTGGAAAATTAGCAGCATTGATACCAGTGTTTAGTTTCGATAAAATGCTAAAAGCTATTGCCGACAAGGCATTTGATGGCGATTACGAAGGCATACCAGTAATAAAATATGAGGCTGCTTTGTATGGCGAAGTTAAAAAGCCCGGCTTAGGCCCATTGCATACCGAGTTTGATGAAAGGGGAAATGCTTATACCACCTTTTTTGTATCGAGTGAAGTCGTAAAATGGAATATCAAGGATTTGAAAGTGTTGGATAGGGTTCCTACATTTTATTCTGTTGGTCATTTGTGTATACCTGGCGGCGATAGTAAAAAGCCAATTGGAAAATATTTGATTGCTTACAATAAGATAACCAAAGATAGATACCTACCTACTGGCCCAGAGTTGGCGCAAAGTGCACAATTGTATGATATCAGTGGAGATAAAATGCAAATGATTTTAGACTTTCCAACCATTGGCGAGCCGCATTATGCACAAGCTGCTCCTGCAGATTTAATTAGAAACAATGGACAATTGAAAATTTTTAAAATTGCTGATAACATGAACCCGTTTGTGTCAAAGGGCGAAGGCGAATCAAAAGTATTACGCCAAGGCAACCAAGTGCATGTGTACATGACGTCTATTAGATCTCATTTTTCGCCAGATAATATTGAGGGTGTAAAAATAGGCGATGAAGTATTTTTTCATGTTACCAATCTGGAGCAAGATTGGGATGTACCTCATGGCTTTGCCATAAAAGGTGCTTCCAATGCGGAATTACTTATTATGCCCGGCGAAACACAAACCTTGAAATGGATACCAAATAAGGTTGGAATATTTCCGATGTATTGTACTGATTTTTGTAGTGCATTGCACCAAGAAATGCAAGGGTATGTGCGTGTATCGCCCGCCGGTAGCAATGTGCCTATAAACTTCAGTTTGGGCAAAGTTGTTCCAGCAACAAAATAATAAAAAGTGCCATAAAAGGAGCAGTAATATTTTCATCCACTGCTCCTTTTTTTAACCGTATTTTTATGAATAATAAAATAAGTATTATATCGAGGCTGTTATTGTTTGCAACTTCTATAATGTTGGCCACATCTATTTTTGTGCCGCTCTGGCGAATAGAATTATCAGCACCACAATATCCCGAAGGGCTCGTAATGAAAATATTTACCAATAAATTAGGCGGGCAGGTAGATATCATAAACGGGCTGAACCACTATATAGGTATGAAAACATTGCATGCTGATAATTTTATAGAGTTTACTTTGCTGCCTTACATTATTGGCTTTTTTGTTTTGCTGATTCTAATTGCCGCCATAGTAGGTAGAAAAAAAATGCTCTACATTTCATTTTGGGCTTTTGTGTTATTCGGTATCGTTGCCATGGTAGATTTTTGGAGATGGGAATACAATTATGGCCACAACCTAGATCCAAGTGCAGCTATCATTTTTCCAGGTATGTCGTATCAGCCACCTCTAATTGGATTTAAACAGTTATTAAATTTTGGGGCGTATTCTGTACCAGATATTGGCGGATGGCTATTTGTAGCAAGTGGTTTACTCTTGTTGCTGGCAGTTTTTATTGAAACAAAAATACTTGCCAAATTATATAAGAAGAAGGTTGTAAAAAGCATAGCAACGATTTCGCTGTGTTCAATTACTTTTATTTCTTGTAGCAATAGGGAAGCACAGCCTATAAAATTAAACAAGGATAAATGTGATTTTTG
>JANMGS010000224.1:0-1529 GCA_031374745.1 Ferruginibacter sp.
GGTTCTTCATTAAAACTACAAAAGGAATTTAAAAAACAAGACACGCTCATAACACTCGTTGGACAAGGACATAATGGAATGACGGAAAATAAAGACTATAGAATAGAAATACAAAAGGTTTTGACAAGATAAAAAGCGAACGCACAACAAAAGGCTTTAGGCAAATGGGGCGAACGGAATACTAGAGGACAATAAATTCCATACTTGCAGTAATACCTACTTTTAAATGGCTTTACGCATTCTACATGTAAACACCCATTGTAAATTAAAATTATATTTCCATAAATCAACCATTTTTTCAAATTGTGCATTCATGACCCAACAAGTACATTCACATCTTTGAAACCATACCGAATACTACCCATTTCCTTCTCATTTCTGCAAAATTTTACCTATAAAAATAATTATACCTTTTATAGATAAAATATTTATTTTTATAATATGTTTAAAGGGTGGTAAGCTAAGTAAGGTTACTAAAAATGAAAACGATTAACCCTTCGGCAACTGAACATAGCAACAACAATACAAAGTTTTAAAAAATAATTATTCAAATAAAACGCAACGATATGTCTAAATGGGGTTCATTAGCAAACAGATACGAAACAGAACAACCACGTAAAATGCTTTCGCTAGATGGTGGGGGTATAAGAGGCGTTCTTACACTAGAAATTTTATTGGAACTGGAAAACCAGTTGAAAATAAAATTAAACAAAGGAGATGATTTTAGGTTATGTGATTACTTTGATTATATAGGAGGCACCAGCACAGGGGCAATAATTGCGGCTGGCTTGTCTATAGGGAAATCTGTAAAAGAACTACAGCAATTTTATGAGGAAAAAGGTAAAGCCATGTTTGATAAATCGTTTTTATTAAAGCGGGTAAAATATTTTTATAATGATGGCCCGCTTTTACAGGAGCTTAAAAATACTTTTGGTGAAGGAGACATTGACTTAATGACCAACAAATTTAAATCCTTGCTGTTGACAGTTACCATGAACCGTTCTACAGATTCGCCCTGGCCCATCAGCAACAACCCAGCTGCAAAATACAATGCACAAGACAGGCCCGACTGTAATTTAAGAATTCCGCTTTATCAATTGGTACGGGCCAGTACGGCTGCACCGGCTTATTTTAGACCAGAAACATTGCAATGGGATCCAAAAAATCCGGATAAGACTTTTGTGTTTGTAGATGGGGGCGTAACGCCTTATAACAATCCGGCATTTTTAATGTACCGTATGGCAACACAAAATGCATATGGTTTAAGCTGGAAGACCGGCGAAAAAAATCTTTTGATTGTTTCGGTAGGAACGGGCTCGGCGCCGAGCCCAGGTACGTATGATAATATTTTAGAAACGGTTACCAAACTTTCTAATAATTTAATGTATGCCATGCAAGTAGACCAGGATACCAATTGCCGTACAGTGGGGCGTTGTATTTATGGAGCTCCAATTGATAGAGAAATTGGCGATTTAATTCCCAAAGATGCCAGCAATAAACCAATAGCATCTTCTGTAGATACCAACCGG
>JANMGS010000241.1:0-2468 GCA_031374745.1 Ferruginibacter sp.
TATCTTAATAGGAGCGTTTACGCCTGAAAGTCGTTATGAATTGAAGACTGGCAGTACCGCTATAGCTGCGGGCGAAAGTGGAACCACTTTTGGAGCCGCAACCGTTACTACACCAAATTGTGGTGCTTATGGTGCTACCGATCCTTATCGCAAAGGAGGTTTCCCAGCCATACCACGCATTTATGCCTTAACAGTACCTGCTAGCGTACCCAATGGTGCACCAAACATGACGATAGCCATAAGCAGCAGTAGCAATAATTAAATTTTTCATCCATAAAATGTAATAAGATGAAAAAAATATTTATAAGCATAATAGCATCAAGTATGTTTGGTTTTGCCTATGCTCAACTGCCTACACAAGACCCATACCCGAATGCTCCAGCAGCAGCAGTAGACTTAAACCAGTATGCCATTTATATTGATAGTATCCGTGCAGTAAATGAACAATTAAAGCCATTTACTGCTACCAATAACAATACCGTAGCGCCATCTGCAATAAGCCTTGCCGGTGTACAATCGGGCGTGCATCAATTATACATAAAAGTAATGGCAACAGATGGCAAATCATCCATATTTGCTATGGGAATCTTCTATATGGAAGGAGATAATTTATACCAAAATGCACCGCCTACAGCAACAAATATAAACCAGTATGCTTTTTATATTGATAGCGTGCGTAACGCAAACGAACAACTAATACCTTTTACGGCAACTAACAACAATACAGTTGCGCCCGCTCCTATTAGCCTTTCTGGTGTTACATCTGGCGTTCACCAATTGTATGCAAAAGTACTGGCTACCGATGGAAAACCATCCATTGTTAATTTGGGAAATTTTTACATAGAGGGTGATAATCGTTATCAAAATCCTCCTCTTGCAGCAACAAATATTAACCAATATTCATTTTATATTGATAGTGTAAGAATTGTGAACGAACAATTAAACCCATTTGCCGCAACTAACAATAATACAGCAGCACCTTCTCCCATAAGCTTGACTGGCGTTATTTCTGGCGTGCATCAATTGTATGCAAAAGTTACTTCTACTGATGGCAAGCCTTCAATATTTAACATCGGTAATTTTTATATGGAAGGTGATAATCGCTACCAAAATACGCCACCTGCGGCAGTCAATATAAATCGCTACGAATTTTATATTGATAGTGTAAGAAGCGTTAACAGCCAGCCTGTAAGTTTTACAGCAGGATTAAACAACGTATCCCCCAATGCAAATGTAGATCTTACAGCGGTTTTGCCAGGTGTACATCAATTGTATGCAAGGGTTTTTGATGTAAACAACAAACCTAGCATTGTTAACCTAGGTAGTTTTTTAATGGATCAAATATTTAGGTATCCTAATGCGCCTGCCGCTGCAGCTCCAATAGCAAATATGGAGTACTATTTAGATACCGACCCTGGCTATGGTTTAGGCACGCCTATTGTAGTCAGCGGTACAAATACCAACGAACAATTAACCAATGTAGTCATAAATTTTCCAAACGGTTTTCCTGCAGGACTGCATTATATACACCTACGTAGCAAGCAAAATCCTTGGAGTATCGATAATGTAGTTCCATTTACAACAACAGGAATTGTTCCACTCGATTGGCAATATGTAAAAGCTCAATTAATAAACAACGAAACCCTGGTAAGTTGGGCTACATCGCAAGAAATAAATACCAGCAAGTTTGAAATAGAGCATAGTGTAGATGGAGTAAATTTTGCAAAAATAGGCAATCAAAATGCAGCAGGAAACAGCAATAGCACGAGCTATTATAATTTTACTCATCTCAAGCCTGTCGCTGGATTTAATTATTATAGGATCAAACAAATTGATATTAATGGTGCGTATAAATATTCTGTAATTGTAAAAGTGCTCAATAAAAATGATATCAAAGAAACCATCATTGCACCAAACCCAGTGGCAGATATTTTGAATGTTGTAGAACCTGCTTCCATTTTTATAATCAGCATGGATGTATATGATACCAAAGGCAGTTTACTCATCCACAAAAATATCCAATCAGATGTGCAAGTATATAGTTTACCTGTATCATTATTAAAAATGGGAAATTATATTTTGAAAATAAATTATAAAAACGATTCCAAATCTGTTCGTTTTATTAAGAATTGATTAGTAGACAAATTTATCAACACATAAGGTCTCTTGTTTATTAATTAGAAACACTTAAAAGAACTTATGTGTTTTTGTATTGAATTGGTCGCAATATTTTGTTGAGACTAAAAAATAAAAATCATGAAAAAGATTATTGTTGTTATCTGTTTTTTTACCGTAGCTCATTATGCTTATGCCCAGCCCGCTAATGATAATTCCTGTGGTGCGCCCAATATACCCGTTGAAAACCTAGGTTGTGAGCCTACAACTGTGTATAGCTATACTGGCGCTACCTGGAGCAGTGGCAGTGGCAATACATGGTGCGAAAATTTTCAGAATTTAGATGTATGGTA
>JANMGS010000256.1:0-12668 GCA_031374745.1 Ferruginibacter sp.
TTCCTACTTGGTTTCAAAATTATTATTTAGATAAATTAACAAAATAAACACCATGGCATTCGACATCGAAATGATTAAAAAACTCTATGCAGCTTTTCCAGAAAGAGTAGCTGCCGCTCGGGCACTCATTAACAAACCCCTCACGCTTACAGAAAAAATACTGTATGCCCATCTTTGGGAAAACAACCATACTGCCCCTTTTGAGAGAGGCGGATCTTATGTAGATTTTGCGCCAGATAGAGTGGCCATGCAAGATGCCACAGCTCAAATGGCGTTGTTGCAATTTATGCAAAGTGGTCGTACGAAAGTAGCCGTGCCTAGCACCGTGCATTGCGATCATTTGATAGAAGCTAAAGATAACAGTGCGGTAGATCTAAAAAGAGCAGTTACAGAAAGCAGCGAAGTTTTTGATTTCCTTTCGTCTGTTTCTAACAAATACGGTATTGGTTTTTGGAAACCAGGTGCAGGTATCATTCACCAAGTAGTGCTGGAAAATTATGCATTTCCGGGTGGAATGATGATTGGTACAGATAGCCATACTGTAAACGCAGGTGGACTTGGCATGATAGCCATTGGAGTAGGTGGTGCAGATGCTTGCGATGTAATGGCAGGATTACCTTGGGAGCTAAAAATGCCAAAACTAATTGGTGTAAAACTTACGGGTAAATTAAACGGATGGACAGCCGCAAAAGATGTGATATTAAAAGTAGCAGGCATACTTACCGTAAAAGGTGGTACAGGTGCGGTAGTGGAATATTTTGGCGAAGGCGCTACCAGCATGAGTTGTACAGGTAAAGGAACCATTTGTAATATGGGTGCCGAGATAGGTGCTACCACTTCTACTTTTGGATACGACGAAAGCATGAGCCTTTACCTTGGCGCAACAGGTCGTGCAGAAATAGCAATCATGGCCGATGCCATTAAAGAACATCTTACAGGCGATGCAGAAGTATATGCGAACCCTGCTGCCTATTTTGACCAAGTAATAGAAATAGATTTGAATACCTTGGAGCCACATTTGAACGGACCATTTACGCCAGATCTTGCAACCCCTATTTCTAAAATGAAAGAAACGGCTGCAGCTAATGGTTGGCCTACAAAAATAGAAGTGGGTTTAATTGGTAGTTGTACCAACTCGTCTTACGAAGATATTAGCAGGGCAGAATCATTGGCAAAACAAGTTATTGCCAAAGGTTTAAAATTACATTCAGAATTTACCATTACACCCGGTTCTGAGCAAGTACGTTTTACGATTGAAAGAGATGGTTTCTTAGAAACCTTTGGTAAAATAGGTGCAACGGTGTTTGCAAATGCATGTGGCCCATGTATAGGCATGTGGGCACGTGTGGGCGCCGAAAAAGCAGAAAAAAATACCATCGTTCACAGTTTCAATAGAAACTTTGCAAAGCGTGCAGATGGCAATCCAAATACCTTTGCATTTGTAGGCTCGCCAGAAATTGTAACAGCCATGGCTATTGCAGGCACATTAGATTTTAATCCGCTTACAGATACATTGACCAACGATAAAGGTGAGCAAGTAAAATTAGATGAACCTACAGGATGGGAATTACCTCCACGTGGTTTTGCGGTAGAAGATGCAGGCTTTCAAGCACCAGCAGAAGATGGCAGTGGCGTAAACGTATTGGTAGCACCCGATAGCAAGCGCTTACAAATACTAGAACCATTTGCAGCTTGGGAAGGAACCGATTTAACAGGATTGAAATTGCTTATAAAAGCAAAAGGAAAATGTACAACCGATCATATTTCTATGGCGGGACCATGGTTAAAATTCCGTGGGCATTTAGATAATATTAGCAACAATATGCTTATAGGAGCATTAAATTTTTTCAATGAAAAAACAAACTCCGTAAAAAACCAACTTACTGGTGAGTATGCTGCCGTACCAGATGTACAACGTGCATACAAAGCTGCTGGTATAGGTAGCATTGTGGTGGGCGACGAAAACTATGGCGAAGGTTCCTCTCGTGAGCACGCAGCCATGGAGCCACGCCACTTAGGCGTAAGAGCAGTGTTGGTAAAATCGTTTGCACGCATACACGAAACCAATCTAAAAAAGCAAGGTATGCTAGGGCTTACTTTTGCCGATAAAGCAGACTATGATAAGTTTCAAGAAGATGATAGTATAGATATTGTAGGCCTTCAAAATTTTACACCTGGCCAACCGCTTACCTTGGTTTTAAACCATGCAAACGGAACGGTAGAAAGCATACTGGTAAACCATACCTACAATGCACAACAAATAGAATGGTTTAAAGCTGGTGCAGCGTTGAATATTATTAGGAGAGAATTTGAGGCGAGTAAGGCGTGAGCAAGTAAAAGGTAAATAAGTTAATAAAGTTTAAAATAAGAAACGGCAGATGAATTAATTTTCATCTGCCGTTTCTTATTTTGGGTTACTGCTACTAAAAGCAATTACCCAAAGAGGAGCATTGGCAAAAATCATTACCCAACATTTGTCTACTGCTACCTGCTTGCCGTTAGGCAAGTTCATTGCAATAGGTTCCGTTCCTCCCCTATTTTCACTTCTACCTGCCTTTGCTGGCAGTCAGGTCATTAGTATGCTCAGCGGTAAATCTGTATAGTGCTCGCATATTGTTGAAGAATATATAAAACAAAATCAGTAGCTGCAATTTTTTATAATTTTTTAGACAATAGAGAAAGAGGCTTTTAATTATCCCTATCCAATAACCAATGCGCACCTACACTTACCCCAACATGATTTGGCAATGTTTTAAAATAGCGACCCTCCCCATCTGCTGTTGTCTCACTACTAAGTACTGCATAATAAGCAGCATTAAATTTAATACCAAACCCATCATTCACTTTATAAATAACACCTGCACCTACACCACACGTGTAAGCTCCTACACCAGACAATACATCTTTGCTAAGGTTTGAAACGTCTGATGGATTGGTGGTATAATTCAGCGTACTTTGGGTAGATACAATAATACCAACAGATAAATCAATAAATGGTAATATTTTATTGTCTTCATTTCCGTTGTCCATCAAAAAGTAAGCTAAATTGTACCGCCAAGCAAGGTTACTTCCCGTTTTACCAGATACCGAAACAGGTTTTTCTACAGTGGTCGTTCCGTTATAAACCAATGCTGTAGTGTTGTACTTGTATTTATTCCCCAAGGTAAAATCCAAGTCCCACCAATGAAACAAACGCTTAGCAGACCTTTCTTTTCCATAGCTAAAACTTAAGCCAACAGCAGGGCTGTTACCACCCCCGAGTATACGAGAGGTTAAACCCAAATCGTAGGTTCTTCCTTTCTTGTTTAAAAAACTTGCTTTTTTGTATTGTGCATGCGATGTGCTGATAGCCGAAAATAATACGGCCAATAGAAATAGTTTTTTCATAGTAGTTTTGGGTTGTGATCTTTATCAAAGATTGCAAATATACCGGTAGTTATGTATATACAATTAATAATTAGATAAATACATTAAAAACAGTTCATTTTTGATGTACAAGAGAATAAGATAAATTTAATTTTCATCAGTACCTTTAACAGCATGAACGAAATCTCCATCAACACACCTGCCCTACTCTTTCCTGCTATCAGTTTATTGATGTTGGCATATACCAATCGCTTTTTTGCCATTGCCAATAGGGTTAGAACATTGCATGAAGTTTACAAAAATGAAAACAAAGAAAATGTTTTTAAACAAATAGAAATTCTGCGCAGGCGATTAAATATGATACGTAATATGCAAGCACTTGGGGTAGCTAGCTTTTTATGCTGTATTATATGTATGTATTTTATTTTTAGCAAACATATGATTACTGCACATATTCTATTTGTGGCAAGCATACTTTGTTTGGTATCTTCTCTTTTGATTTCGCTAAGAGAAATTATTATGAGTACAAGAGCAGTAGAGTTAGAGTTAAGTGATATCGAGGGGTTGGAAAAAAATAGTATGTTGGATATGTTTAAGAGGGATTAATAAATACTCTTGTAAATTAAAAAACCGAATAGAAATGTCTATTCGGTTTTTTAATGTTGCTCGTTTTTATTACCAATTAGCCCTCAACGCTACCAAAAAATTTCTGCCGCCTGCCGAAAATCCAGACGCAAATGTTCGATAATTTTTGTCGAATATATTTTCAATACCTGTTTGTAGTTGGATGTATTTTGTAATGTTCATGTTAGCCTTCCAATTAGCAGTTACCCACGATGGCATACCATCTGCCGTTGCATATTGTGCATTGTCTTCCCCATCGGCATTGAACTGGTCTAGTCGTTTCCAGCCATTGTATAAAAAATAAATTTCTGTCCCAAAATACCTATGTGTATACGATACGCTGGTTTTACCCATTACTGGTGGAATATGATCTAGTGGCTTAGACGAAACATTTCTATTTACCAACATGTAGGAACCATTTGCTTGTTTTTCATAAATCGCACTTGTTTTAGTATTATCCGTTTTATACCTTCCGTTTGTATAGCTTAGTGTAGTACTAAAAGATAAGCCTTTCGAAATTTCTGCTTGTACAACAAATGTTGCACCGTACAAATTTGCTTTGTTTACATTTTGGCTAGCCAATACTTGGCTTTTAAAACCATTAAAAATAATAGAATCTTGTCCATTTAAAGTAAACGGTGCTTTAATTATGGCATTTCTAAAAAGTGAATAAAAACCAGTAAGCTCTATGTTTACTTTATCTGCAATTTTTTGATTGATGGATAGATCTAAATTGTAAGTATACTCAGGTTTTAAATTGGCATTTGGTATTACCACTTGCCTTGCCGCTGTGCTCGATTCAAACACCTTCGATAAATCATCGATATTAGGTGCTCTAAATCCCGAAGAAATATTGACCCTAATAATTGTATTCTTATGTGCTGTATAAACCAAGCCTGCGTTACCTGTAACAGCAATATTATTTTGCTTTACAGCCGTATCCGGTAATCTAAGAAATGAATTATCCAATACATTACTAGTTAAACTTATTGCTTGCAAACGAATACCATCGTTTAAAACCAACTTTTCATTTTTAAATTTATAAGTATGTTGTGCGTAAATACCGAAATTATTCATCTTGTTTTTTCCATCGGGGTATCGTGTATTTAGCTTTGTTACAACAGCCGTTTGTAGATTGGTTCTTGTTGCAGTAGATTTCACATCATTTAATTGCATATCTGCACCCAACACCAATTCATTTCTTCCAAATAATTTTCTTCCACTTATAGTAGCGCCAAATACTTTTACTTTTTCTATTTGGCTATCAAATCTATCATAGCGCCTGTATTCCCTTGTCTGCCTGCTTTCTTCAATAGCTTGGTAATTTATATTTGCTTTAAGTTCATTAAAAAATCCTGCTTTCGATACATTTAATTCATATGCTCCCATCAATCTTTTTTGTGGGCCGTAATACCACTCCGCAAAACGCAATGTTGTTCCTATAGAACCTAAAAAGTTTCTTGTATCTTGTAAACGGTCATACCTTGGTACATTATTGCTATTAGACAATTGGAAATTTAAGGAATGGCTTATGCGATCATTTTGTTTAAACAATACTTTTTGGATGATATCCCATTGTTTGTAGCCAGAAAATTTTTGAACCCTATCGTCCGTATTTGTCATTACAGAATCTACTCCATTTACTTGCCCAATATACTGGCTTCTCCTTCCAAAATTTGGGTATTTATCGGAGTAATTTTTGCCCATTTTCATATCGCCAAAATCACTGAAATTATAGGATTGGAACCAGGCGATTCTTTTACCTCCTAAGCTTGCATCTGCATGAAATGTTTTTTCATTGTTTACCGAACTAAATCTTGTAAATGCAGTACCCGTTGTTAAAAATGCCTTCTCCCCAGATAATATGGGCGACTTTGTAACCAAGTGAATGATACCCCCAAGTGCATCGCTACCATAAATAGTAGAAGAAGGGCCAAACATAACTTCTACCCTATTCAAAGAATTTTGATCGTTTGTTATTACATTTTGCAAATGCCCCGAACGATAGATGGCATTGTTCATACGCACCCCATCTACAACCAATAAAATCCTACTGGCTTCAAAACCACGCAACACTGGACTACTTCCTCCTTGCTGGCTCTTTTGCACAAATACCTTTCCTGTATTTATCAATAAATCTCCTGTATTTTGTGCATTGGTTTGTGCAATTGTTTTTGCAGAAATCACCTCTATTTTTTGTGCAATGTTTTTTTTCCTCTCACTAAAATTGCTGGAGGAAACAACCACTTCATCTAAATCTATTTGCTTTTTTGTTGTATCCTTAATTGGTGCAATTAAAGTTTGTGCATTCATCGTTTGCAGCATTACAAATGCTGTGACTACTGAAATTATTTTTTTCATTAGCTTAGTTTTAATAAATAAAATTGAATAAAGACTCAAATAACAATCTTTGTTAAAGGCAAGTCTGTTACATTTAAAAAACTAAAAATTAGGTGGAGGCGTAAAAACAACCGAAATAGTTGTAAGGAGGTTTTGCGAATAATTAAAATAAGAAGGTTTTGTAAAACAACTAAACCAGTTTATACAAATTGTATTTTTTAAAAGTGCAGTAGCAAAAATAAATTTTAGTAATAGTTTATCCAATGGCGCAGGTCTATCATTTTTTTGATGCAACAGTTTTGCGTAATTATTTTTAAGATTTTTTTCCTCTACATCGTATAATCCTTTAAGTATTACTTTGCCATCCTTCACCTCAAAAGATTTTACATCAAACAACTCGCCCTTAATAATTACTTCTTTGTTTGCTTTTTCCCATTTAAAATCTACACTATTTATTGAAACAATTTGTAGGGAAGTTGATTCCAAACTTTCCAGCATCTGGTGTTGAATCAGTTTTTGTTTAACCAGATAAACAGTATGGAGCAACAATGGGGCTGCTACAATCAGTAGCATTATCATTGTCAATATTTTCTTTTGTTTATCCACGTTTTTATTTTCTTTTAATAATAGTTTGCAATATAGTACGCAAACTAAACTCCTAAACCCTCTAAACTCGAACGTTGTATCCTAATAAAACCGTACTTATTACTAAAAGATTAATATTAGCTAAAGTACTTAAACTTTTTTAGGTCTCACCAAACTATCAGCCGGGTAATTGGCTTTCATGCTATCTCTTGTACTAATAATCCAATTAATAAGTTTCGATTGTTGCTCTTCACTTAAACTTGCATTACGATGTATAAATGTATAAGACGAAAGGGGCATTTCACCTTCTTTTACTTGATTGCCCATTTCTTCGAACTTTCTATATTGTCTGCTTATTCGGTAAGATGCAAATTCAGAGAAATTCAACTCACGCTTACCCTCCTTTACATGATCGGCTAAAAACCAAGCCGCTGGCTGTATGTTATTGTACCAAGGATACGCTGTGTTGTTGCTATGGCAATCATAACAACTTGTTTTCAAAATAGTATGTACATCTTGCGGAATCACATATTTTGTAGCAATATCATTTGCACTTATACCCGTGGAAATATTTTTTGCTGGCCTAAAGAACTGAATAGCAACAAACGCAACCAAAAGTACCAGTAAAAATCTTTTGAAGAATTTCTTCATCTGTAAATTAAATTATTTTAAAAACGCAAATTAGCATTTTTAAAACTATTATAAAAAAGTAATATTCATTTGAAACTGCTAGCATTATGTTTAATGTAAAAAAATATTTATTACCTATCACATTTAATAACCGCTTATCATTATTGCAAATACACTATTGATAATTTTTTATATTTGCAGATTATTCAATTGATATGCGTTTATTTTTTTTTGTTTTATTTCTACTAGGAAATAATGCTATTTTCTGCCAGGTAAAACAATCTGCTGCTACTAAAATAAGCAGCGCTATAAAAATTGATGGCAGGCTTGAAGAAAACGCTTGGACAAACATTAATCCATTAACCGATTTTATTGTATCCTATCCAAATTTTGGAAAAGCATCATCAAAAAATACTGAAGTAAAAATTGCTTACGACAACACGGCGCTTTATGTAGCTGCTATAATGTATGATGATGCAAAAAACATTCGCAGACAAATGACCCAACGTGATGTAATAGACAGACAAGATTGTGATGCATTTTCTATAGGATTAGATACTTACAAGGATAGACAAAATGCGTTTGTTTTTCAAGTTTCTGCAGCTGGTGTGCAAGGAGATGCAAGACAATCAAGTGCAAATGGTACCGATAGAAGTTGGGATGCAGTATGGGAAAGTGCAGTTACCATACAAACAGACAGATGGATAGTAGAAATGAAAATTCCTTTTAGTGCTATTCGTTTTGCAAAAAAAGATGTACAAAGTTGGGGCTTACAATTAAGCAGAAATGTTCGTAAAATAAATGAAAACACTACATGGAGCCCGCAAGATCCAAACAAAGACGGCAACATCAATCAATGGGGCGATTTAACGGAATTGAAAAATATTGTCCCACCACTTAGGCTTTCTTTTTTGCCCTACATCAGCGGCGGTGTAAGGCAATCGCCTACCGATAAAGGAAACAATACCGAATATTTAAAGAGTGGTGGTATGGATGTTAAGTATGGTATCAACGAAAGCTTTACCATTGATATGACTTTGATTCCCGATTTTGCCCAAGTACAAAGTGATAATGTATTTTTAAACCTGTCGCCTTTTCAAGTGAGGTTCGAAGATTTTAGGCCCTTTTTTACGGAAGGAACGGAGTTGTTTAATAAGGCAGGTTTGTTTTACAGCAGAAGAATAGGTGCACAACCTTCGGGCACAAGCGATGTATTAAGATTTGCCAGAAACAATCCTGAATTTTCTATTGACAAAAACCCTGGTATTACAAGGCTGTACAATGCGACAAAATTTAGCGGTAGAACCAAAAACAATTTGGGTATCGGCATATTTAATGCCGTAACGGCTCCCATGAAAGCGAGACTAACAAACAACAATACTAAGCAAGATACTACCATCGTTACAGAGCCATTAACAAACTATAATGTAATCGTTTTTGACCAAGCACTAAAAAATCGTTCCTCCATTACATTTACCAATACCAACGTAATGCGCAGAGGAAATACCAGGAATGCTAATGTTGCAGGTATTGATCTGTCCTTATTTGACAAAACAAATAATTACAACTTTACCGCTTCAGCAAAGTACAGTAATATTTGGGGAACTATTGAAAAATACGATGGGTATAAAACAGAACTAAGTGCCGGTAAAATAAGTGGTAAATGGCAATGGGGCACCGGTATAAATGTAGAAAGCGATAAATACGATCCCAACGATATAGGTTTTTTACAAAACAATAATTCTTTCGAACAATTTGCCAATGTGAGTTTAAATTATAATCTACCGACCAAGAATTTTTTAACCCATCGATATAGATTAAGTGTAAATAACTCCTATTTATACAAGCCTTTTAATTGGACTAGCGCAGAAATAAATGCCAGTGCCTTTTTTTTATTTAGAAACTTTTGGGATGTTTTTTTAAATATAAGTACACAACCCATAGACAAGGTAGATTTTTTTGAACCTAGAACACCTGGTTTAAAATTAAACAGATTCTCCTATGTTTATTTTGGTATAAATGGAAGCAGTGATAGTAGAAAAAAATTATACTTTGGCTGGACTATCGGAGCTGCGGAAAGTAGGGTAAAAGACGATCCTTTTCTCAACTTGAAACTCAATACTCGTTATAGGTTCAATGACCGCTTTCAAGTAAGTGTAGATTTTGGTAGAGAAACCGACAAAGGCCAATGGGGTTTCTCTCATAGAGCTGCAGATACAACGCTGGTAAAAAATTATGGAGACCCCATTATCGCTTTTAGAAAAGTAAAAACAAATAACCTCATACTAGGAGCTCAATACAATTTTACACCTCGCATGAATTGGACCATCCGTATGCGTCACAATTGGACCAACGTTACCAACAGATCCTTTCATAAATTAAAATCAGATGGCTATTGGGATGATATTGCTTTTGTAGATGGCAAAAACAGAAATTTCAATGTGTTTAATATTGATATGTTTTATACCTGGGACTTTAAATGGGGTAGTCGTTTAACATTGGGATGGAAAAATGCCCTTGGCGGTAACGTAAGTTTAGATCCCTATACCAACAGCAATTATACGAAAAACCTAGGAGCTGTTTTCAACAATCCTCACAGCAATGAGGTTACTCTAAAGATTGTATACTTCTTAGATTATTTGGATTTGAAAAAGAAAAAGCAATCCTAAGAACCTGATTGAATTAAATTTTTATTATCATGTAAGTTCTTCTTCTAATTTTCACCGCAGAGAAAATAAGAAGAAAGAACTCTAGCTGAGAAGAAAGGATCTCTGCGCTACCTCATGACACTCCTGCGCTCTGCGGTGAAGAAAAGAAACCAATTAACTCAAACTGCTTTTGAATATAAATAAACTTATTTATTAAAATAACTAAACAACAATTTCGATATTTTCTTTGTAAGTAGCCAAGCTTCATTTTTTTCGCCCCAAGATTTGTCTTTGTTGTTTTTTGTGAACACCGAAAAAATATATGGCTCTTTAGCCATTACCAATAAAACTTCGCTCCTACTGGCATCTACTGCTCCATTTTTGCTGGCTACAAATACAGTCGCAGGTATTTCACTAATTGCCTGCTCATCCCAATAATTTCGACCAAGCAAACGAATCATCTTTTTACTTAACGAATCGTTTATCAACTTACCATCATATAATTTTTCAAAAATGGTTACCATTTCTTTGGGCGTTGTTTGCCCCCAACCGTATTTATTTCTATTTTCTTCCCGTCCAATTGTTCGAGAATTTACCCTTGTATTTTCAAATCCGTTTTCGGCCAACAGTTCATTTATTCTTGTACCCGTACCAGCAATTTTCTGTAGCCAAAGACTAGCCGTATTATCGCTTGTAGTAAGCATCAGCATTATTACTTTGGCCAAATGTATTTTTTCTCCGTTCTTAAAAGAGCCTAAAATATCCTCCCCTGCGTACAACAAGGAGTCTGCATACATTAAATCTTGTTGGTAATTTAATTCGCCTTTGTTTATCTTATCAATGATGCCAATGAGGATTGGAATTTTTACAATACTGGCAGTAGGAAAAATGGTATCTGCATTTAACTGGGCTACTTTCCCGTTCTTTAAACTTTTTACGTACACACCAATATCCCCATTAAAATCTTTTACCAAATCTTCTAGCTGCGCTTGCAATTTTTTGTTTATTTTTTGTGCAAACAACAAAGAGGGGATCATAAAAAAAACCAAGAACATTTTCTTCATAAAAAAATTTTACCGTATTATAAATGAAAAATGCCACGAATGCACGGCTATTAGTCTAATCGTGTATTCGTGGCAATATCTTAAAAACTACTAACTAGTTTACAACAAAATTTATTCCATTTACATTTTGCCTTTGTGTACCCGTTTTCATTGCTCCTGCAAATTGTCTATCAAAAGAAGCATAATAAGTAAATGATACTTGCCCTATACTTTTTATCTTTCCTCTAAAAGCACTATCCTCAAAAGAGGAATAGTAATTTAAATTGGTATTGCCTATAGATTTTAATTTCCCCCGCAGTGCTTCGTTGTCGTATGATGTATAGAACGTAACATTGTTGCTTCCTATACTTTTTATTTTTCCCCTGGCAGACTCTTCATCATAAGGCATGTAATAGTTAAAGGTAAGGTTGCCTATACTTTTTATTTTACCTTGTAATGCCTCTATATCGTAAGATGCATAATAAGTAACCGGCGTTCTTCCAATATATTTCACTTTACCTTGAAAAGCTTTATCATCCGTTGCAGTATACATTTCCAACCTTCCATTATAATTCTCCATACGGGAGTAATTAGAAATTTTTTCCGAAAAATATTCTATCCCATAGTTAATAATGTTTCCGGTAAGCGAAACATTAATGATGGCATCATCTAATCCAATAGAAATCATTTCTGTGCCGCCGGCAGCATTCAAAGTAACTTTAGCAATGCGTTGTGCATTTGAACCAAATGCAAAAACACATAATATCAGTAGTAAGCATATCTGTTTCATATAGTGTAAGTTTGATGTAAATTTAATATAAAATAGTTAGTTACGACAGTTTTAACTTTACTAAAGGAAATTTAACTTTAATTAACGATAAACCATGTGCAGGTGTTGAAAAATCTGTTTTCTCAGCATTTTTGCTTTCTATTATTTCTCTAAACATTTCTATTGAATATTTTCCTCTTCCTACTAATAACATCGTACCTACCAACCCCCTTACCATTCCCCTCAAAAAACGGTTACCCGTAACATGGTATTGTAATAAATCGTTGTCAACATTCCACTCACTTCTACTAATTGTACATTCATATGTAAATACTTGCGAATTTTTCTTGGCAAAACTTTCAAAATTGCTATATTCTTTTAACAAAGAAGCTTTGGATGAATGCGCCGCCATGTTAAAAGAATACAGCAATTTTGAGTGTTTTGCCAAGAAAAATTCGCAAGTATTTACTTATGAATGTACAATAAATGAAAGTGAATGGAATGTTGACAATGATTTATTACAATACCATGTAACTGGTAACCGTTTTTTGAGGGGAATGGTACGGGGGTTGGTAGGTACGATGTTATTAGTAGGAAGAGGAAAATATTCAATAGAAATGTTTAGAGAAATAATAGAAAGCAAAAATGCTGAGAAAACAGATT
>JANMGS010000264.1:0-7606 GCA_031374745.1 Ferruginibacter sp.
GGAGGAAGCCACAGAAATAGCAGATGAATTTTTGGAAGGTGATAAACTAATAACCTATACTGAAGGGTTACATTCTCCAAAAAAAGAATACCGTTGCCGAAGAGATGGACAATTTGAAAAAGGTAAATTAGTAATATTAGCAGACGAAGGAACTGCAAGTGCAAGCGAGGTATTAATGGGTGCTTTACAGGATTGGGATAGAGCAACGATTGTAGGTAGACGCAGTTTTGGCAAAGGGCTTGTGCAAGAACAATATGACCTTAGTGATAGGAGTGCTTTGCGACTTACCATTGCTAGGTATTACACGCCGATAGGCAGAAGTATTCAACGATCCTACAAGAATGGCAGCAAATCATATTATCAAGAAATAACCAACCGCTTTTCCGATGGAGAAATGGTTTCTGCAGATTCAGTAAAAAATGATTCTTCAAAAATCTATAAATCTCAAGCAGGAAAAAAATTATTTGGAGGTGGTGGAATTAGCCCTGATTATTTTGTGAGTGCGGATACTTCGAAACTCAGTTTGATTTCTCTAAAAATTTATAGTAAAGGTATTCTCAATGGTTTTGGCTATACATATTATAAACAAAATAGCCAAGATCTTGCAAAGTATAAAACTGCTTCACAGTTTATTGCCACTTTTAATTTAAGCGAAAAAGATTGGACATATTTTGAAACATTTGCAACGAAAGATTCTATCCAATTAAACAACATTAATCCAAAGGAAAAATTATTTATTATAAGCGTATTAAAATCTTCTATTGCCCGTCAGCTATTTAGAAATGAAGGATACTATGAAGCAATAAATATTGGCGACGCTTATATCAAAAAAGCATTAGAGGTAATTAAATAAACAATGGTATAAATAGAAAAGCCCCTAGAAAGGGGCTTTTAATCTTTTTGGGATAGGGGTAAAAAGAATTGCTTCAAGTTACCATTTTTCACCAAAATTTTGGATTTTAAATAAATGAATCTTTACATTGGATATTGGATAGTAAAATTATTTATTGCTACAGTGTAAAGATGAAAATTTATTAATCAATAATTTGTAGTCTTTGATTTTTAAAATATATAGAATAAATACTACGGGATTGTTTTTCTGATAAATGTGCGGTAGTAAGTTACAGACATTACTCCCACTCCACGATATAAATTAATTACCTTTGCCCCTCAAAAATCAATAACAATATGTGGTTAAATAACATTTTAGAAACTATAGGCAATACCCCACTCATAAAACTCAATAAAATAACCAAAGATCTGCCTTGTACAGTACTTGCAAAAGTTGAATATTTTAATCCAGGTAATTCAATAAAAGATAGGATGGCACTAAAAATGCTTGAGGTAGCGGAATTAGAGGGAAAAATAAAACCAGGTGGGACCATTATTGAAGGTACTAGTGGCAACACAGGTATGGGACTTGCATTGGCTGCATGTGTAAAAGGCTACAAATGTATTTTTACAACAACCGATAAACAATCTAAAGAAAAAGCAGACATTTTAAAAGCAGTAGGAGCAGAAGTTATTGTGTGCCCTACCAATGTAGAACCAGAAGACCCTCGCTCTTATTATTCTGTATCTAAAAGACTTGCAACAGAAGTCCCCAATTCTTGGTATGTGAACCAATACGATAACCTAGCCAATAGAGAAGCCCATTATGAACAAACTGGTCCAGAAATATGGGAACAAACTGAAGGAAAAGTTACACACTTGGTGGTAGCTACTGGTACAGGTGGAACAATTGTAGGAACAGGTAAGTACTTAAAAGAGAAAAACCCTCATATCAAAGTTTGGGCAATAGATAGCTATGGTTCCTTACTGAAAAAATATTTTGAAACAGGAGAGCTAGATCAAAAAGAAGTGTACCCTTACATAAGTGAGGGCTTTGGTGAAGATTTTGTGCCAGATAATTATGATATGCAATACATAGATGCTTTTGTAAAAGTTACCGATAAAGATGGGGCGGTAATGGCAAGACGAATTGCAAAAGAGGAAGGTATTTTTGGTGGATATAGCTGTGGAAGTTGTTTGCAGGGTTTAATGCAATTAAAAAATGAATTAAAAAAAGACGATGTAGTTGTATGCATTTTTCATGACCATGGCAGCCGCTATGTAGGCAAAATATACAACGACCAATGGATGATGGAGCGTGGTTTTTTAGATGTGAAAACCTTTAAAGACCTTGTAAGTGGAAGGGCAGCACAACGTCTAATAACTGTTACTCCGAAGCAAACTGTGATGGAAGCCATAGAATTAATGAAAAAATATGATATAGAAAACATTCCCGTTTTTAATGAGACTGAAAATATAGGATCCATTTCTGCACATGGCTTATTCGACAAAATATTGAACAATGTAGAAGTAAAAAACAATAGCATCGAATCCGTGATGGAAAAGCCTTATCCAATCGTATCTTTTGATACCGCAGTAGAAAGATTGAGTACATTTATTACAAAAGAAAA
This sequence comes from Ferruginibacter sp., assembly GCA_031374745.1. Classification (GTDB taxonomy): domain Bacteria; phylum Bacteroidota; class Bacteroidia; order Chitinophagales; family Chitinophagaceae; genus Ferruginibacter. Next base: position 2,463 of record JANMGS010000264.1, read on the forward strand.
TGGAGCGGCATTAAGCAAGGATGAAAGTGGTAGCTTTCATATTATTACAAAACACGATATTATACAAAGTTTATCTAAGTAAAAATCGTTTTATTACGAAGCTATAAAATTTGCCATACCCATTGTAAAAACAGCCACTTTAAGATTATTGTGGCTGTTTTTTTGTAATTGATTAAATGCTCAATACGTATTTATACGATTCTTTTGATGTGCCTTTTCACTTTATTTGATGGAAATAGTACTACACAGACTGTAAATCCTTCATTTTTATAAAAGAGAAGAATTGCTCTTGTTCACAACTTATTAACAAAGCATCTTTGTCTCAGAAATCTAGAAAAAGTGTTTTACAGAAAATAACACTAAGAAGTAGATTTCTGTTTTGCTTTAAAATCCTTTATCAACTGAAAAAAGAAACCAATTTCCTGCTTATGCCCTAAAAAGCGATGATAGCAAAAGCCAAGAATCTAATCCTTTGTAAAACCAAAAAATTCAAAACCAACTGACTGCTCACTCAGTCTAATTTGTGAAAAATTGTATACACTGAAACCGGAAAAATATTTGACTGACACAAAACCCCAGCATTTAAAATCTTTCCTGAAAAACCATTTCTAGTGTTTGTTGTTGGTTTGAAATTAGTACTTCCACAAACTTTTGCTTTTGCAAATATTTGTGGAAGTTTTTTCTTTATATATGGTTTCGTACTTTTAACTATGTTCCTTAAACATTATCCTAATTTTAATAACAGCCCAAAACGAATTATTTCGCTTGTACCCTCACAAACAGCATTGTTGTCGTATATAGGCTTAGAAGAGGAAACGATAGCCATTACAAAGTTTTGTATTCATCCAAGTAGCTGGCATTCAACTAAAATTAAGATTGGAGGTACAAAAAACATTCATATTGATAAAATAATTTCATTAAAGCCAGACCTTATCCTATGCAATAAAGAAGAAAATGTGCAAGATCAAATAGAATTTCTCGCCGATAAGTTCCCTACTTATATGACTGATGTAAATAGCTATGACCAAGCTTTGGACATGATACAGGCGATTGGTATAATTACTAACAAGACGGCTGCATCCAATCAGCTTGTAGAAGAAATTTCAAGCATATTTGAAGAAAATACAGAATTAGAAAAACGAAATACAAAAACGGTTTATCTAATTTGGAAAGACCCTTATATGACAGTGGGCGGAGATACCTTCATCTCATCAATGATGGAAAAAGCAGGTTTCAACAATGTATTTAGATCCTTTAAACGGTATCCAACGGTCACATTAGCAGATCTTCAAGCTTATAACCCGGAATATATTTTTCTTTCAACGGAGCCCTACCCATTCAAAGGAAAACATAAAACGGAATTTGAAGGTTTTTTTCCGAGATCTAAGGTGTTTTTGGTAGATGGCGAAATGTTTAGTTGGTATGGCAGTAGGATGTTGTATGCATCAAAATATTTTAAAGATTTGAATCATCTAATAAACGCTTACTAAATTAGGCTGTTTTATTACGCAATCAGTTCCTTATTTTTGTAAAAAAAACTACTATGAGTAAATACAGTTCTGGCGTTTTATTTGGCGCTGAGTTAGAAGCTTTGTACAATGATGCAAAAGACAACCAATTTGCTTTACCAGCAGTAAATACTATTGGTACCAATACAATAAATGCCACGCTAGAAACGGCTGCAAAGTTAAACTCCCCTGTAATTATTCAATTTTCCAATGGTGGAGCACAATTTATTGCAGGTAAAGGAATGCCAAATGATCAGTACCAGGGCAATATTGCTGGCGGCGTTTCTGGCGCTTTACACATACATAATGTGGCTAAACATTATGGCGTGCCTGTTGTTTTACATACTGACCATGCTTCAAAAAAATGGTTGCCATGGGTAAGTGGTTTAATAGATGCTGGAGAGCAATTTTACAAAGAAAAAGGCCAACCCCTTTTTAGTTCTCATATGTTGGATTTATCGGAAGAGCCCATTGAAGAAAATATAGCTACTTCGGTTGAATTTTTCAAACGGATGCAACCTATGGGAATGGGTATAGAAATAGAATTAGGTGTAACAGGTGGTGAGGAAGATGGTGTAGACAACAGTGATGTAGACAACGAGAAATTATATACACAACCGGCTCATGTTGCTTATTCTTATACAGAACTAAGCAAAGTTGGTAAATTATTTACTGTAGCAGCCGCATTTGGAAATGTACACGGGGTTTATAAATCAGGCAATGTACAACTAACACCAATTATCTTAAAAAATAGCCAAGATTATATTGAGCGTGAATTAAAGACAGGACCAAAGCCTGTTTATTTTGTTTTTCACGGTGGCAGTGGTTCTCCGCAAAATCAAATAAGAGAAGCAATAAGTTATGGTGCGATAAAAATGAATATTGATACCGATTTGCAATGGGCTTTCTGGGAAGGAATTTTGAATAATTACAAAAAAAATGAAGCCTATTTACAAGGGCAATTGGGTAATCCTGATGGTGCTGATTCTCCCAATAAGAAACATTACGACCCAAGGGTATGGTTGCGCAAAGGCGAAGAAAATTTTAGTAAAAGATTAGAAATTGCTTTTGAAGATTTGAACTGTGTTAATAGAAATGCCTAAAATTTATTGATACCAATTAAATTTTCATTAGTAATAAAATATTTTTAAAATGAAAAAAGAAGAAGATTTTGAGGCCCTCCTTACAGGTGAGAATGAGCTTGCAGGTTTACAGAAATCCAGTTGGTTTAAGAGAATAAAAAAAGGAATCCTCACTTCCACAAAAGATAAAAAAGATGCACCAGAGGGTTTGTGGGAAAAATGCCCAGAGTGCAAGTACACCTGCACAATGTCTGAACTAGAGGAGCATTTTTATGTGTGTCCAAAATGCGATTATCATCATAGAATTGGGAGTCAATCTTATTTTGAAATACTTTTTGACGAAGGAGAATACTTGGAACTTTTCGCAAATATAAAATCCAAAGATATGTTGGGTTTTGTTGATTTAAAATCATATGGAAAAAGACTTGAAGACACTTATAAAAAAACCGATTTACATGATTCTATCACTGTTGCCCATGGCAAAATAAAAGAGCATGATTTTGTAGTTGCTTGCATGGATTTTGAATTTATAGGAGGCAGCCTTGGAAGTGTAATGGGAGAGAAAATATGCAGGGCTTGCGATTATTGCATAGAACACCGTATTCCCTTTATGATTATAAACAAAAGCGGTGGGGCTAGAATGATGGAAAGTGCATTTTCACTAATGCAATTAGCTAAAACATCGGGTAAATTGTACCTATTGGCTGAAGCAAAAATTCCCTATATTTCGCTTTGCACCGATCCTACCTTTGGTGGTACAACTGCCTCTTTTGCCATGCTTGGCGATGTAATTTGTGGCGAGCCGGGTGCGCTTATTGGATTTGCAGGGCCACGTGTAATAAAAGAAACCATCAAGAAAGACTTGCCAGAAGGTTTTCAGAGAAGCGAATTTTTATTGGAGCATGGATTCTTGGATTTCATCATACATAGAAAAAATCTAAAAGACAAAATTGCGGAGTTGCTTGTGATGTTTAAAAATTAGAAACATAAAAGTTCCTTTTTTCAAGGAACTTTTTTTATGCCTTTATTTGCTCAAACCAGCTATCAAATTAACTGTTAGTGCTACAACAAAAGTATTTAGCATAACTGACATGAGGCTATGGAGTAAAACAAGTCTTCTAATCTTTTTATCCGTTATTTGAACATCAGATACCTGAAAAGTCATTCCTATGATAAAAGAAAAATAAGCGAAATCTAAATAATTAGGTGCTGCATCATCAGGAAATACCAGTCCTTCTCTATTTTGTTTAATACCCTTTTTATCATTTTCGTAGTACAAATGTGCGTAATGAAACGTAAGGATTGTATGTACCAACATCCAAGAGAGTACAACAGATAAAAACCCTATTACGACCCTTTCGTACATTTGCCACACATTTTTGCCAGAAGAAATGATAAGCAATAACACGGTAAACATGGCTGCCAATGAAGTAATGGTTGTAAGTAAAACTATTACAGAACGACTAGTATCTTCCTTCAAAGCAATTTTTTTAATATGCGCTACATCTCTTGAAAACAATACCACCCATGCAGTTAATAAAAAAGAAAAAGCAAAAGCGCACCAAATACAAATAATTTTAAAAAGAGAAGTTTCTTCAATATCTCTAATGAAAAACCAAACGATAGCAGCAAATACAATACTGATAGATATGCGTTGCAAAGGATGCATACTGAGCAGTAAACTAAATCTATGTTGCTTAGAATTTGTCAAAAAATATAATTTTCTCTCAAATGTAGTGAAACAGCCTGTTTAAAAATGAACTTAGCACATTGTTTTTTATCTTTGCCGAAATAATAAAGTGGAACTTAACAATAAAAAGGCTTATTACGAATATTTTTTTGAAGCCACCTACACAGCTGGGCTCGTACTACAAGGCACAGAAATAAAATCTTTACGAAATGGTAAAGCAAGCTTTAATGACAGCTATTGTATTTTTGATAGAGGCGAATTGTATGTAAAAAGCCTACACATATCTGAGTATGCATTTGGTACATATGCAAACCACGAGCCATTGCAAGAACGCAAACTGCTTCTCAATAAAAAAGAATTAAAGAAGCTACAGGAAAAAACAAAAGAAAAAGGCTATAGCATCATCCCACTTAAGATATTCATTAATGAAAAAGGCCTTGCCAAAATGGATATTGGCCTTGGTAAAGGAAAAAAGAATTTTGATAAAAGGGAAACGATAAAAAGTAGAGAAAACGATAGAGAAGTAAAAAGGAAATATGGACTATAAATTAAAATATTAGTACACTTACTTTTCTACAATAACGAACCTAGAAAATAAAGGAACTGCTTATGAAGCTAGAAACATATAGGCTTTATATTATCCCACTTAGCAAAGAACAACTCCAACTTTATTTACTCGATAATCATTCTCTTGAAACTGAGTTGCAATTGAATATTATACCAAGAGTAATAAATGAGCGGGTAGCTTTTGTAATAAATACAAAAATATTACCTGCACTCAGCGACAGTTCAAAAGACTTTAGGTATTATACTTTTTGGAATATTATAGATAAGAAATTAAATGTAATGGTTGGAGATCTTTGC
>JANMGS010000269.1:0-2928 GCA_031374745.1 Ferruginibacter sp.
GAATACTAGGGTAACAGCAGCAGAAATATACAATGTAGTGTTCGACGACTTTCAATTTGCTGTAGATAATCTGCCATTAAAAGGCGATGCATCTACACAAACAGGAAGAGCCAATAAAGGCGCTGCCCAAGCATACCTTGCTAAGGCTTATATGTACAAACAAAACTGGCAAAAAGTGTTTGATCTTACAAATGCCATTATCACTTCTGGTAAATATTCTTTGGTAACCGATTACAATTTTATTTTTAGAGAAAAAGCAGTAGCTGGCCAAGGTGGTACAAATAACAGCGAGTCTATTTTTGAAGTGCAAACTGGTGCCAATGTAAATACAAATGCCGTAAGCCCATTGTTCAGTAATGGCCAAGGCCCAAGAGGTAGAGGAGGTTGGAACGATTTGGGTTTTGGTTTTAACAATCCTACTACAAATTTGGTGAGCGCATACGAAGCAGGCGATACACGCAAAAATGCTACCACCATATTTATTAATCCTACTGTGCCTGGTAATAGTACGGGAACGGTTTTATGGGATGGGTATCGTATACCTTCTAAAGATTCTGTAGAGAATGATAGATACAGCTATAAAGCATATCACAGTGCAATTGCTGAGTCGCCACAACTTACTGCAGATAAGGATACCAAGCCAAAAAACATACGTTTGATGCGTTATTCGGAAGTGTTATTAATGTATGCAGAAGCTGCAGCTATATTGGGAAATGCCGATGGTGCAAACAAACTTAACCAGGTAAGAAGCAGGGCAAATTTACCAGCTACAACCCTTACACAAGCAAATGTTTGGAAAGAAAGACGTGTAGAATTGGCCATGGAGCAAGATCGCTTTTTTGACCTTGTACGCCAAGGAAGAGCAGGCATTGTAATGCGTGCACATGGCAAAGCTTTTGTAGATGGTAAGCACGAACTATTTCCAATACCACAGGCGCAAAGAGATTTAAGTGGCAACAGACTAACACAAAATCCAAATTATTAAACCATTTAATTACACAAAATGAAAAAAGTATTCAATATAAAAATAACACTATTATTTGCAGTAGTTTTTATTGCAGCAAGTTGTACCAAGGTAGAAACGGATGATGATTTTACAAAGGGAGATCCACCACCAGTGCCAGGGGGATACACCAATTCAAGCCAAGTAGCACCGGCTAATTTAGTAGCGCATTTTCCTTTTGATGGAAACAACAATGATGCTAAAAATGCTGTTACAGGAGGCGTAACAACAGGGTCTTCAAGTTTTGTAGATGGTAGAAAAGGTAAGGCATATAAGGGAGCATCCAATGCTTATGTGGTATTTAGTAATCCTGGTCCTATTGCATCCCTAACCAGTTTTACAGTAAGTATGTGGATAAACACGTCAAGGCATGATGGTGGTGCAATGGGTATTTTTGCTTTGGGCAAGCAAGATGGTTCTTTTTGGGGAAATTTCTTTTTATTCATAGAGGGACAAAATCCTGCTACTCCAGAAGATATGTTTATGAAATTGCATTTCGAAAAAAACAATGCCCCATTTGTAGAGCATTGGATAGAACCTAATGGTCCATTCCGCCCAGCAGATATGTACGGGGCATGGAGACATCTTGCTTGGACTTATGACCAAACAACTTCTAAAGTAGGTTGGTATATTAATGGACAAAAAAAGGATTTACCTCCGGGTGCCGAAAGTAGGCTTGCTGATGGATCGGGTACTCCACTAGGGGCTTTAAATTTTAAAAACCCTACTAAGTTTGTTATAGGCGGTTTTCAAAATAATGCAGGCGTTCCATTCAATACACCTGAACCATGGATGCTAAATTATACAGGCTTATTAGATGAATTTAGAATTTACAACAAAGCGCTTTCTGAGTTAGAAATAAATGCAATTAAAGTATTGGAAAGTCAAGGTCGATAATATCAAACTTTAATAAATATTTTTTTAAAAGGAGGATACAAAACTCATATCAGTATGAAAATGTACCCTCCTTTTTTAGCTAACTTATTATTTTTTTCTTATGGTTAACAAAGCAGTGTTGTTTTTCTTAGTAGGTACAATTTGTTTCATCGGTTGTAAAAAATCTTCCAATGATACTGTAGCTCCACCAATAGTAAATGAAAATTTTTCTGTAAATAATGTTAGCATTAACGGCAGCACAGCAAGTGCTATTTTATACAATGTTGGTTTTAATCCATCTATAAAAATCTCTTTTACGGTACCTGTAAAAACTTCTACTGTTGCAGCATCTATCACATTGCGGAATAGTACTTCAACTATTGCTGTAAGTACTTTATTTGAAAACGAAAACAAGGATGTTTTGCTACAACCATCCGCACCGCTTAGCCCATTAACAAAATACACGCTTACAATAAATACCAACTTACTCTCTGCACAAAACACAGGGATTGCTGCTGGAAGCACCGCAAATTTTATTACTGCAATAGATTCTACAGATAAGTTCCCCATAATATCTGATAACGCTTTACTGGATAAAGTGCAACAACAAACGTTTAAATATTTTTGGGATTTCGGTCACCCAGTTTCGGGCATGGCAAGAGAAAGAAATACCAGCGATGAAGTGGTAACAACTGGTGGTACTGGCTTTGGTGTAATGGCAATGCTGGCTGCGGCTAGTAGGGGCTTTATAACAAGAGCAGATGCAGCGGCAAGGATATTAAAGATCAGTAATTTTTTGCTAAACAATTGTACCAAATACCACGGTGCTTTTGCACATTGGATAAATGGAGCAACAGGTGCTACCATACCTTTTAATGTAAATGATAATGGGGGCGATTTGGTAGAAACAGCCTTGTTGTTACAAGGTTTAATTACTGCCCGCCAATATTTTTCTACCGCAGACGCAACGGAAACAGATTTGCGCAATAAGATAAATTCAATTTATAATGGAATAGAATGGAACTGGTATAGGCAAAATAACCAGAACG
>JANMGS010000276.1:0-3679 GCA_031374745.1 Ferruginibacter sp.
ACAGCAAGGTGGAGCAAGCGGAAACCGTTTTCAGCGCCCAGGGCAAGGAGGTACAACAGCACCTCGTAGGGAAGATAAAATAATAGATGCCAAAGAAATACAAGAAAAACTAAAACAAACGCAAGCAAAACTTGCCGGCGCCAGTGGCAGAGGTAAAAGTTCGAAGGCGAAATATAGAAAAGAAAAAAGAGATTTATTTAACGAAGCACAAAGCAACCGTCCTGAGGAAGGGAACAAATTACAAGTAACAGAATTTATTTCTGTAAGTGAGTTGGCAGGTTTAATGGATGTGAGTTTTGCCGATATCATAAGCAAGTGTATGAACCTTGGTATTATGGTATCTATCAACCAGCGTTTAGAAGCCGATGTGATAGAATTGGTAGCAAGTGAATTTGATTATGAAGTAGAATTTATTGGTGTAGATGATGCTGCAGAATTGGAAATTGAAGAAGAAGATGATGATCCAGCACTTTTGAAAGGCAGGGCCCCAATTGTAACCATAATGGGTCACGTAGATCATGGTAAAACATCTTTATTGGATTATATAAGAAACACCAATGTAATAGCTGGAGAGGCTGGTGGAATTACGCAGCATATAGGTGCTTATGAAGTTACCCTACCGAGTGGTAGAGCCATTACTTTCTTAGATACACCTGGTCACGAAGCTTTTACCGCTATGCGTGCTCGTGGAGCTAAAGTTACGGATATTGCCGTAATAGTGGTGGCAGCAGATGATGCGGTAATGCCGCAAACAAAAGAGGCTATCTCTCATGCACAAGCAGCCAATGTACCTATGATTTTTGCCATAAACAAAGTAGATAAAGATGGCGCTGATCCTGAAAGGATTAAGCAACAACTTTCTTCTATGAATATTTTGGTAGAAAGCTGGGGCGGTAAATACCAGAGTCAGGAAATAAGTGCAAAGAAAGGAGAAAACATAGATTTACTACTAGAGAAAATACTATTAGAAACAGATATATTAGAATTGAAGGCCAATGCAGAAAAGAATGCATCGGGTACAATTATTGAGGCATCATTGGATAAGGGACGAGGTTATGTAGCCACCATCCTTGTACAAAATGGTACCCTAAAGCAAGGAGATATGATTGTATCTGGTCAGTTTTTTGGTAAAGTAAAAGCCATGTACAACGAACGTAACCAACGTTCAGAAAAAGCACCACCATCAACCCCTGTTTTAATTTTAGGTTTAAATGGTGCGCCACAAGCGGGAGAAACATTTAAAGTATTTGCAAACGAAAGTGATGCAAGAGAAAACGCATACAAGCGTGGACAAATATTGCGTGAGCAAGGAATGCGTGCCAAGAAACATATTACATTGGATGAGATTGGACGTCGTTTGGCTTTGGGTAACTTTAAAGAGTTGAATGTAATCATTAAAGGTGATGTGGATGGATCGGTAGAAGCCTTGAGTGATTCACTACAAAAATTAAGTACAGAGGAAATTGTAATAAAAGTTATTCATAAAGCAGTAGGTGCCATCACCGAAAATGATGTAAACTTGGCAGCAGGTTCAGATGCGATTATAATTGGTTTCAATGTACGCCCTAGCATACAAGCAGCGAGACTTGCAGAAAATGAAGCGATTGAGATAAAATTGTATTCTATCATTTACAATGCTATTGAAGAAATAAAGAGCGCCATGGAAGGTATGCTTGAACCTACAGTAGAGGAGAAAATATTAGGCAATGTAGAAATCAAAGAAACGTATAAGTTTGATAAAGCTACTGTAGCGGGTTGTATGGTTATAGATGGCAAGATGGCTAGAAACAATCGTATAAGATTGGTAAGAGAAGGTATTGTAATATTTACAGGCGAACTTTCTAGTCTTAAACGATACAGAGACGATGCAAAAGAAGTAACCAATGGTATGGAATGTGGTTTGGTAATAAAGAACTACAACGATATAAATGTGGGCGATATCGTAGAGGCATTTGAAGAAGTGGAAGTGAAGCGGACTTTGTAATGGTTGAAGGAAGTTGAATGTTGTTGAAAGTTGTTTGAAGGGTTGGAAGGAGTTGAATATTGTTGAACGTTGTTTGAAGGGTTGAAAGAAGTTGAATGTTATTGAATGTTGTTTGAAGGGTTGAAAGGGAAAACCCTGACAGCGGCTTTAGCCCTGTCAGCGGTTGGTGAGTAAAGTTGAATATTGTTTGAAGGCTTTATTGGTGAACTCGAAACACACAAAATGCGAAGCATTTTTCTTTTCGCCTTTTGATATAAATAAACTTCTCAGCTGCTTAATAGCAAAACAAACGTCTTTTCGCCTTCTCGGCAAATAAATCATTGGTTAGATATAGCAAAGGTTTAAAACACAAAACCAGCGCCTTACTTGGTTCGTGTCTCACGAAACGAAAGTATAACCAATAAAAATTGCAGCAGATAGTCTGCTGCAATTTTTTGTTAAATAACAAGCAAAGAAAGGCTACAAATATATGTGGGCTTATCTTTGAAAGCGTGGAGTATCTCCCGTATGAGAAAATACATTTTTATGAAAAAAAGAATTTTACTATTATCTGCATTGGCATTCATTTGTATTGCATCATTTGCACAGCCAAATAAAGTTACAGCCGAAAAAATTATTGGTGTTGTAGGAAATAAACTCATTCTTAAAAGCGATGTAGAAAACCGAATTTTAGATATGCAACGCCAAGGAGCAGAAGTGCCAGAAAATGGTAAGTGTTTTGTAATGCAAGATTTAATGGGAACAAAAACCTTGGTATTGCAAGCAGAAAAAGATTCGTTGCCTGTAACAGATGAAGATATAGAAGGCGATGTAGATAATAGGATACGTACTTACTTAGATCAATTTGGAGGAAGGGAAGAATTGGAAAAGATAGCCGGTAAAACTATTTATCAGCTAAAAGAAGATATGCGTGACCCCATAAGAGACCAGAAACTGGCGATGGCTATGCGCAATAAAATTGTAGGAGATATCCGTATTACACCCTTTGAAATAAAAAATTATTTTAATGCAATACCTACTGATAGTTTGCCTTTGTATGAAACAGAAGTAGAAATTGGTCAGCTAATCGTTTTTCCGAGAGCAAGCAGAGATGCAGAGGAGTATTGTAAAGAACAGCTAACAGGATATAAAGTTGCCATTGAAGCTGGAAGGAAAGATTTTAAAAGAGCTGCTGCAGATTATTCCGATGAACCAAGTGCAAAAGAACGCTTTGGGCAAATGGAGGTAAATAGAAACCAAAAAACCATTGACCCTACCTTTTTAGCAAAGTCATTTACGCTCAAAGAAGGCCAAATATCCAATCCATTTAAAAGCAAATTTGGGTATCATATCATACAATTGGTAAGTAGAAATGGTGACGATGCATTGGTAAGGCATATCATAAAAATACCAAAAGTTACAGGTATAGAATTAAAAGAGGGGTTTGAAAAATTGGATACTGTTCGGGCAAAATTAATAGCTGGAACATTGGATTTTGGAGGAGCAGTGAGCAAATACAGCGATGACGAGAGTAGTAAGTTTACTGCAGGAATGTTGCAAAACCAAAGTGGAAGTACATTCCTTACCATAGACCAGTTGGACAAGGAAATGATACCTATCCTAAAGAATTTGAAACCAGGTGGTTTTTCACAGCCAATGGAGTACACAGATCCATCCGGCAAAAGGGGCGTGAGGATCGTTTACTTAAAATCGCAA
>JANMGS010000283.1:0-4486 GCA_031374745.1 Ferruginibacter sp.
CGCCACTGGATTAGGCGCAAAAGTTACGGTAGTACCAGCTGGCACACCAGCAGTAGCAGCTAAAGTAATCGTATTAGCAAAACCACCAGTAGCAGTAGTAGGAATAGTAACTGTTAAAGTAGCAGCAGCCGGACAAGCAGACGTTGTAGTTGTGGTAGTACCAAAATTAAAGTCAGATACCGGCGCAGTCACAGTAAAGTTAGTGTTAGATATATCGAAGAAGATATTACCAACTGCTTCTACTTTTATGCGAGCAGTGGTAGTAGCACCTACAGGAATGGTTAAAGCTTCTGTACCATCATTGGCAGTGCTAGCAGCCAAAACAGTTGGGAAGGTAAGTCCACCATCTGTTGAGTAAGTTATCCTTACGTTGGCACAACTTACCGGAGCTGCTGTAGTATTGTTTACATTCCAAGTTATTGTTTGTGTAGAACCACCTGCCCACGATACATTTGTATTGGGAGAAGTAACTTGGAAAGGACCAGATGATGCATCAACGGTTACAACCATGTCAGTAAAAGCTGTTTGACCAACTTTACCTGTTCCAGGTGTTGTAACAGGAACATATATAGAATTATCCCGTACGGTTAATCTAAAATTTAATGTTCTACCCACAGAACTTAACGCTTCAATATTTGCACCAACATCACCACCCGGCAATGGACCAGTTATGAAATTACCGGCAAGAATTGTTGCAAGAATTGGGAAAGTTCTGGTTGGGTTTGTAGTTGCAGGAAAGGTAAGCCAGTTTGGACCCGTTAATTTAGTCGGACTAGCTACACTAGCTGCACCAGTTGTAGTAGAATTGTCATTTTGCTCCCAGCAATAAGTAAGTACATCACCCGCATTTGCATCGGTAGCCGAACCTGTAATAGCAAATGGTGTACTAATAGGTATTGTGCGAGAAGTTACTGGCGCTACCACTGGAGTTGCGTTTGTAGTAGCAAGACTCGTAGTAATAGGACAAGTCTTACCTGCTAAATTCGTTTGTATTTGTTGGATGGTAGCTTGATGGAAAATGTCAATAGAATGTGGTGCCACATCTTGTGGAGTAATACCAGCATATCCCATAATGGTAATCCCAGAACCAACTTCTTTGTTTACACCAGTTCCTTCATTGCTCATAGAAAAAGTATGGTTACCACCCAATTGATGTCCTACCTCATGTGCTACATAATCTATATCAAAGTTATCACCTTGTGGTATACCATCTGCAGGAGAAGTGATGCCTCTTCCTTTTTGACCATCAACGCATACACAACCAATACAGCCTGCATTTCCACCACCACCAGATGCACCAAACATATGGCCGATATCATAATTAGCCTCGCCAATATTGGCTAGTAATGCTGCTGCTAATTGATTATTCCAATTTCCTAAGGTAGTATAAGGATCCGTAGCAGGATCATAATAAATTACGTTGGTTGTTGTTGGAATTAGATTAAGGTGTAATGCTAAATCTTTTTCATAACAACCATTGCAACGGGTTAATGTAGCATTATAACCAGCTAAAACTAACGCAACTTGTGAAGCATTAAATGCTCCAAAAAAGTTGGAGTACTCACCATTGCAAGACTGGGCTAAACGCATTGTCTTTAATACACCATTATCAGCCTCGGGTCTTTGTGTATTGGCTACTTGTCCATTCAAACTACTTGCCAAGTTTTGATCAGCTGTAGAACATGTCCAAGGTAAACCTCCTTTATTTCTTTGTGATTTGAAAACTGCATACACCGTATGATCTTGAGAAAAGGGCTCAATATATTCATTTTCTTTTTCTGTTCTAAAAACCATTGTTTGTATTCCTTGAGGGGAAATACTTAGTTTTAGTGTAGCAGCTTTATCAGTAATACCTTTACCAGAATAAGCCCTGATTTCAGGAAATTGCGCTTGCAAAGCAGGCTCAAAATTGGATGCTTCAAAAACTTCAAATTGTTCAATACTACCATTAGCATTAGGTAAACTAATTACAGTAGAATGTGATTGAGGATTTCTACCTACGATAGAAAATAATTGCTGTCGTAAATCGGCAATTCGTAAGTCAAATAATTTGAATTCTTTTGGAAAAGAGAGTCTTGCTACAGCTTTGTCAGTAGGAATATTCTGCCTACCTCCATCATGTGAAGACCAAACGTTTTCCGTTTGTGCAAACCCCATGTTGGCATAAAAAACCGTAATGAGGATTAAGGATAAAATTTTTTTCATAATTTTTTAGTTAATTTTCGCTAAAAGTAGTAATCTTTTGGCAAAATAGCGTAAAAAAGCCCATGTCTTTTGTAAAAAACACAGGCGAAATACTTGTCTTATTTTCTATACCAAATTGAAAGATTTTTTTTTTGATATGTTGAAATCCTTTACTGAGTACTAGTATGAGAAACAGTATCTATAAAATGCTGTTTATAAATTATTTAATCTAAACAGCCACATTAAAATCCCTCAATGCATCATTTAAGCTTGTTTTTAAATCGGTGCTTGGTTTGCGTTTGCCAATTATTAATGCACATGGCACATTGTAATCGCCTGCAGGAAAACTTTTTGTGTAGCTCCCTGGAATCACTACGCTTCTTTCGGGCACCAAACCTTTCGTTTCTATAGGTTCTGGGCCAGTAACATCAATAATTTTGGTAGATTGGGTAAGTACCACATTGGCACCTAAAACTGCCTCCTTTTGTACCCTTACCCCTTCTACTACTATACAACGGCTACCAATAAAACAGCCATCTTCTATAATTACTGGGCTAGCTTGCAAAGGTTCTAATACACCGCCTATACCCACGCCACCACTTAAATGTACATTTTTACCAATCTGAGCGCAACTGCCTACAGTTGCCCATGTATCTACCATTGTGCCTTCATCTACATATGCGCCTATATTTACATACGAAGGCATAAGCACCACATTTTTTGCTAAATAAGCACCATACCTTGCTACAGCATGGGGTACGGCCCGCACACCAAGGCTTTTGTAATCTGATTTTAATTTCATTTTATCGTAAAACTCAAATGGAGGTAGCACATAAGTTTCCATTTGTTGTATCCCAAAATATAGCAGAATTGCTTGCTTTACCCATTCATTTACTTTCCAGGCATCTCCATTTGGTTCTGCAGTTCTTAATGTTCCTTTATCTACTTGGTCTATCACAGCTCTAATGGCATCTTTGTATTGTTCCTCTTTTAAAAGTTCACGATTTGTCCAAACAGCTTCTATCAAATGTTGCATATTTCAAATATTATTTTTGCGAAAATACTGAATAAAAATGTTGACTTTTGTTTCTTATTTTTATAGCCTAGGAATGTACAATGTTTCAATGGGGTTTTATTAGGATAATATAGTTTTACAAGAAAAGCATATTATTATTATTTTGTACGGAGGATATTTTTAGTAAGGAGGAAAAATTATATCAATAATTAATGGCTGAGATAAAACACATTTTAATACGTTTGCCCAATTGGTTGGGCGATATGGTTATGGCTACCGCATTTGTGAAAGCAGTACAATTACAATACCCCAATGCTACCACGGATGTTATCGCAAAAAAAGGATTAGATTTTTTATTGGATTATTTCCCCCAAATAGGTGAACGGTTTATTTTTTCTAAAGATGAGTATACAGGTCTTGCAGGTGTTCGGAAATTTGGAAAAAAAATTGCTGGCCAAAAAAAATACGATCTTTTCTTTTGTTTACCAGACTCTTTGTCTGCAGCGGTGATGGCTTCGGCAATAAAGGCAAAAAAGAATATTGGGTTTAAAAAATCCATGCACGTTGTTTTTTTTACCAATGCATATAAAAAGAAAAAAAGCGTACATAGGGTAGAAGAATATGTAGACCTTTTAGAACAATTTGTGGGACAGAAATTGGCGATTCCTGCGGTTAAGCTTTTAAACGTTCATGTAAACACTACCGAGGCCCTTGTTGTAAATATAAATTCTGAAGCCATCTCGAGACGACTGCCGGTTTCAAAGGCAGTAAGTATACTTGATGCCATTAGAAAGGCGATACCAAACGAAATAATATTGGTAGGCAGCCCAAAAGAAAAAGTATTTGTAGACGAAGTATTTGATTTACTCTTTGACAAAAAAAATATTACCAATATTGCTGGACAAACATCCTTATCAGAAATGGTGAATGTATTTGCAGCTTGCAAAGCAGTGTTGAGCACTGATAGTGGTCCAGCGCATGTATGCAATGCATTGGGTAAAAAAACAATTGTGCTTTTTGGTGCAGGCAATGAAAACAATACGGCACCTTACAACAAAGAAAATTGCATCACAATGCGATTGGGCAAACTGCCATGCGAGCCTTGTGTAAAAAATAGCTGCAAAGTATACGGCGTACCTGAATGTTTATTGCAATTGGATGAAGAATTGATTGTAGAAAATGTTATAAAAATTTTGCGTTAAATGAATTTTGCAAAAGACATAGAAAATTGTTTGAGGATACTTGAAGCAGGCGGAATAATTTTATACCCTACAGATACTATTTGGG
>JANMGS010000297.1:0-2900 GCA_031374745.1 Ferruginibacter sp.
AAAGCAAATTTTTATGTTGTTTCATTGTTTTAAATTTTATGTTCTAAACTAATTTTTTCTTGCCCACCTCAGTTCCAGCATATTCATACTATTGGCATCAAAATGTTGTATATTTTTATGTACAAGGTGCAGCGCCATATCGTACCATAGGGGTACTACAGGCGCATTGGCAATAATTATTTTATCCATTTCTTGATACAACCCATATCTTAAACTATCATTCGTTTCTGATAAAGCTCGCTCATACAATTCATCGAATGCATTATTCTTAAATCTTGTATAGTTTGGAGGAGATGGGTTCTTACTATAAAAAACACTTAAATAATTTTCTGCATCGGGATAATCCGCTATCCAACTGCCTCTAAAAAATAAAGCCTGCGATTTGGATGTTTGTTCTAGTAATAAACTTTTTTGAATGGCTTCTACTTTTACAGTAATACCAATTTGTTTTAGTTCATTGGCAACATAACTGGCAAGATTTGCGTACACTGGTATGGTAAGCAAGGTTATTTCTGGAAGATTTTTACCATTTATAAAACCTGCTTCTGCCAATAATAATTTTGCCTTGGCAGGGTCATAAAAATAACCTTTTACTTTCTCTTTATTAAATGATGGGAACCCCTGGGGTATAAAACCACTTTCAGCTGCCGTACCTATTGAATTACGCAAATAAAGCATCATCTTTTTTCTGTCAATCGCATAATTTATTGCTTGCCTAATCTTCAATAACTTTAATGGAGAATTTTTAAGCAATTTATTTGTTGTATCAGCTAAAATGCCAAAATATTCAATATTGAGGTATGGGTGTTTTTGTAAATCTATCACATCTTTCCATTCCTTTTTTAAGTTGCCAGTTTTGGTGAGTATCTCATCTTTGAAGGAAGGATCTATATCATTTATAAAATCCAATTTATTTTGCCGAAATGCAAGAAACTCCGTAGCTCGGCTATCATAAAAATTAACTTTTATACCATCTAAATAAGGGAGCGCATTGCCCTCCATATCCTTTTCGAAATAATGTGTATTCTTTTTCAATACCAAGGCCTGTCCCTCTTCCCAAGCTACAAATCCAAATGGGCCAGTACCAACTGGATGTCTTCTAAAATCTTTTCCATACTTCTCTACAGCTTCTTTTGGTACAATAGAACAGTATTGCATGCTCAATATCCCTAAAATAGGCTGAAAAGGCTTTTGCAATTTTAATTGAAAAGTAGAATCATTTATTGCCATAAAAGGGTTAATACTGTCTACCCTATTGTTAAAAATCCAAGCGCCCGGGCTTGCAGTGTTTTTATCAATAATTCTATTAAAACTATAAACGACATCGTTTGCAACTAATTTCCTCCCCTTTCCTACTTCAAAAGCACCGTCGTCTTGAAAAAAAACATCGTTGCGCAAATGAAAAACGATTGTCTTATTGTCTTCAGAAAATTCCCAACTCTTTGCTACGGAAGGTTTAAGCTGCATATCAGCATCTACTTCTATTAAGGTATTGTATAGTTGGTGTATGGCCCACATTATGGACTGGTTTTTTGCAAAGGCAGGATCTAATGAAGCTATTCCAGAAATTTCGTTGTATCTAAATATCTTTTTATCGGTATGTGAGTGATCTTTGCAGCTAACTAACCATAAGAACACAAAGGCACAAGGTTTTATTAAACATCTGATAAATAATTTACTGTTTGCTGAATGTTTAAATGGTTTCTTCATTAACATGTTTACTAAATAGATAATATTTTATTTGTCTAAATGTGATTTATTACAACCAATCATCAAAATTTCCTAGGTGCTCCCGTTAAACAACCTAAATTAGCATATTAAAATCAAAATATGCTTTCAAAATTTATTGTTACTATTTGCTTCGTTGTTTTTGCTACCAACCTTTCTGTAGCACAGTTAGGAGAAAAACGGGAAGAATTTACCCATGCAGATACTTTGCGTGGCACAAACGGTCCATATAGGCAGCAATGGAATGTTTTGCATTACGATATAACGGTGCAGCCAGACTACTTGGCTAAAACCATTGAAGGGAAATGTGTAATGCAGTTTTACGACCAAGGGGCAAGAATGATGCAAATAGATTTACAGGAACCAATGATACTGGATAGTGTAAAAGACAACAATACAAATTCTTTTGGTTTTAGAAGAGAAGGAAATGTTTATTGGTTGGTATATAGAGATACCAATCCAGATATAAAGTTCAAAATAAAACCAGGCATACGCTCTCTTGTATTTTATTTTCATGGAAAACCTAAAGAAGCTAAAAGAGCCCCATGGGATGGTGGTTGGGTTTGGAAAAAAGATAAAAACAATAATCCATGGATGACGGTTGCTTGCCAAGGGCTAGGTGCTAGTGTATGGTATCCTTGCAAGGATATACAAAGCGATAAACCAGACAGTGGGGCTACCCTTCGCATGATTGTACCAGACAGTTTGGTAGCAATTGGTAATGGACGATTATCGGAAAAAAGAACGCTGAATAATGGCAAAACAATGTATACATGGAATGTAAAAAACACCATCAATAATTATTGTATTATTCCATATATAGGCAAATATGTAAACTTTTCTGAAAAATATGCAGGCATAAACGGAGCCCTGGATATGAATTATTGGGTAATGGATTACAACCTTGAAAAGGCAAAAAAACAGTTTACTGATGCACCAAAAATGATGAAAGCATTTGAACATTGGTTTGGCCCTTATCCTTTTTATAAAGATGGATATCAGCTTATAGAAGCACCCCATTTGGGTATGGAACACCAAAGCGCCATTGCTTATGGTAATGGGTATAAAATGGGGTATGCAGGCACCGATTTATCTGGTACAGGTGAGGGCTTGAAATGGGATTTCATTATCGTACACGAAAGCGGTCACGAATGGTTTGCAAACAGCATTTG
>JANMGS010000312.1:0-1561 GCA_031374745.1 Ferruginibacter sp.
AATTTTTCTTATTACAAAATCTTTGCAGTATATTCGTAATGAATGGAAGTAACTATAGATAATATTGTACCCCCTTATACTTTAAATGAGGAAGAAGAGAAAAAACTTATTTTAAGAGAGTACCGAGCATTGTTGCGTGCGTTAAAAACAAACCTAAAGCCTGGGGACAAAATCTTATTGCGTACCGCCTTTGAAATGGCAGCAGAAGCCCCCATTCTGGCGCAGGTATGTAAGCAACCAATTAATTAAAAACTAGCGAAGCATACTTTCAAATTAGAAAAAGTATCTCTGGCGCGGAAATGAGGCCAAGCCTTTGTGTGTCAGCTTTCCGTGCCGCTGTAAAAGAAATCCTTTAAACACATAATAAAAAATATAAAAACTTACACAATTATCGGATCTAACAAAATTACATCCAACAATCCCTTACCGCCAGCATAATCTATTGCACTGCTGTACTTCCAATCTGTTGCATGTTTTACAAAACCTGCTTCTACAGGATTGTAATGGGTATAGTCTAATTTTTGCCAAGCAATTTTTTGTGTTGCCAATTTTATCGGATGATTTTCTGCCTGCCACAATTGAAACTTGGCATCTTTACTTGTCTCATTTGCTGGTTTCTTCATAAGCCCACGCATCCACTCTTCTCTACTTTCTGTTTTATTATTTTCAATGGCTTTGGGCAATTCTTCCGTTGTATGCCTTTTCAAATCTCTCATGATATTACTCATAGCATTTCTGCTAGAGCCAGTTATTAAATGTACATGACTTGTCATTAAACAGCAACCGTACATTTCTAAATCTTTTTTAGCTTGGCGATATTTGATGCTGCCCAATAAAATATTTCTGTACACATCTTGTATAAATAAATCTATCCAGTTAGTCACTGCAAAACTTACAAAGTATAGTTTGCTATTGTCTGTAAATTTATATTTTTTGCTCATGGGTAAATTCACAAAAAATAGCCAGTTGATTGGTTTTATAAATTAAAAAAAATATTACTTTATAAAGGGCCGCACAGATACGCCACCGCACAGAGCCAGGCTGCATATCTGCGCTAGTGTTCAAGTGATAGTTGCTTACATACCTACGCTAGGCTGAAAGGATGCCCGATAGAAGCGGAAATCCTTTTTTGAGGAACGAAAAAAAGACCTGCCTTTGCCGGCAGGCAGGTAGCGGGAACAAAAGATGATCAATATTAAATACCGAAAGCCCCCAATTTTTCTTATTACAAAATCTTTGCAGTATATTCGTAATGAATGGAAGTAACTATAGATAATATTGTACCCCCTTATACTTTAAATGAGGAAGAGGAGAAAAAACTTATTTTAAGAGAGTATCGAGCATTGTTGCGTGCGCTAAAAACAAACCTAAAGCCTGGAGATAAAGTTTTATTGCGCACCGCCTTTGAAATGGCAGCAGAAGCCCACAAAACCATGCGGCGCAAAAGTGGCGACCCTTATATTCTTCACCCACTAGCTGTAGCTAAGATATGTGTAGAAGAAATAGGACTTGGTGTAAGAAGTACCATTTGTGCTTTGTTACACGATACAGTAGAAGATAC
>JANMGS010000324.1:0-2535 GCA_031374745.1 Ferruginibacter sp.
CTATCATCTTTTTTTATGCAGGGTGAAATTATTTTCGTACTATAGATTTGTATTTTTTAGCTGTAAAAAATTGTAGTATGAAAAAGATATTGCTAGCCTTTGATGGGACAAACTACTCAGAAGGCGCTTTCGAATTTGCACGCCGGTTAAACGAACTCCAACCAATTTTACTTACGGGTGTTTTTTTGCCATTGGCAGAGCTTTCTAATTTATGGAGCTACGCTGCAGATGGTGTGGGAGCTGTATTTATACCAGAAGTAGAAGATACTGATATAAAAATTGTGGAGGAAAATATTGCCCGTTTTGAAAAACACTGCCAGCACAACGGTATTGAATACAGGGTGCATAAAGATTTTAATGATATGGCCCTGCCAGAATTGAAGAAAGAAAGTATTTATGCCGATCTGCTGATTCTCGGTAGCGAAAAGTTTTTTGAAGGCATGGGTACCATTTCCCCTAATGATTATTTGCAAGACCTGTTACACGATGTAAAATGCGCTGTATTATTGGTGCCCGAAAAATTTAATTTCCCTGAAAGTATTATCCTGGCATATGATGGTAGCGATGATTCTGTTTTTGCTATTAAACAATTTACCTACATATTTCCAGAATTGTGCGACAAAGAAGTTCTACTCGTTTATGCGCACGAGGATCCCGAAGTTGATTTTCCTGAAAAGATTCAAATTGAGGATTTGGCTGCAAGGCATTTTAGCAACCTTACTTTGTGTAAACTTGATATAGACCCAAAAACATTTTTCAAAAGCTGGGTGTTAGAAAAAAAATCTTCTATGTTGGTAAGCGGTTCCTACAGGCGTTCTGGATTTTCACAGTTTTTTAAAAGAAGTTTCGTGAGAGATATTATAGCCCAGCACGAGTTACCCATTTTTATAACACACCATTAATTAATTTTTGCATTCATTAAAGTTTATAGTAAAATGAAAAAAATAATAGCCGCATTTGATGGCCTCCAATATGCTACGAGCACCCGAGACTATGCATTGGATTTGGCACAAAAAACCAATACGCATCTTGTTGGGGTATTTATGGACGACCCTACCTACACCAGTTATAAAATTTATGAGTTGTTAGAGGGAGAAGAGGGGGTATCTGCGAGTAAATTGAAAGCGTTAGAGTTAAAAGATAAAAATGCTAGGCTAGCTGCTGCTGCAGATTTTGAAAAAGCCTGCCAGCACGCCAAGTTAACTTTTTCCATACACCACGATCATCGTATAGCATTACAAGAGTTGACGCATGAAAGTATTTATGCAGATTTATTAATTATTGATGCCAAAGAAACCCTTACACATTACAAAGAGAAAAAGCCAACAAGATTTATCAGAGATTTATTAGGCGATGCACAATGCCCTGTTTTGGTTGTTCCGCAAAAGTACAAACCAATAAATAAAATCATCATGCTCTATGATGGCGAGCCTTCTTCTGTTTATGCAATAAAAATGTTTAGTTATTTAATACCAGAATTTGGTTTGTTGGATATAGAGGTTGTAACGGTAAAAAATACAGATGACTCCAAACATATACCAAATAATAAGCTGCTAAAAGAATTTATGAAAAGGCATTTTTCGAAAGTATCCTATACGGTTTTAAAAGGGTATGCAGAAGCAGAAATTATTAAGTATTTAAAAGAGGGGCAAGAAAATTCACTTATAGTTTTGGGTTCAAACAGGCGCAGCACCGTTAGCCGTTGGTTTAGGGAGAGTATGGCAGATGGCTTAATGAAAAATGATGTAAAAATACCGTTGTTTATTGCGCACCATAAATAGATGGTGGAGGAAAAATGTATGGAACTACTGTGCCGGGCTACCATTATTGCTATGATGAACATGCAACGATGAAAATAAAACTATTGGGTTTATTTAATGTGGTAAATATAAAAGGAAGAGCGTTAAATAAAACGGAAACGTCATTTAATGATATGCGCTTAATGGCTCCTGCTTCACTAAGAGATAAGCGTATTGAGTGGACAGCCATTGATAGTTTAGCCAGTAAGGCAACTTTTACAAATGGCATAAATAAAATAGCCGCTACATTTTTTTAAATGGTTTGGGGCAATTAATAAATTTTATAAGTGACGATAGGTACGCTGTAGGAGATATGAAGCAATACCGTTTTTCAACTCCGTTAAAAAACTACACAGAAATAAATGGATTCAATATTTGGCAATACGGTGAAACAATCTGGCATTACCCAGAAGGAGAATTTGTATATGGAAAATTTAGGTTGAAAAGTATTGAATACAATGTAACAGCATTTAAAAAATTAGTTATGAAAAAGAAAAAACTTACCCCATCTCAAAAAAAGGTTGCACAGGTGATGAATGAGTTTAAAGAAGGTGATTTGCATTCTGGCAGAACGGATACCATTGTTACCAATCCAAAACAAGCGATAGCCATTGCATTGAGTGAAGCAGATGAATTAAAAAAGAGGAAAAAATGAGCAATTTAAAACTTTCTGGCTTACTGCATTTTTTTGCAGGTTCAATTGTCTTATTGGGTATTATTAAGGCAGACGCATTTT
>JANMGS010000372.1:0-2907 GCA_031374745.1 Ferruginibacter sp.
AATCTGCAATATCTTCTTTCATGCTTAAATATTCTTTTTCAGGAATAACTGCATATCGCTTTTTTTCTATTATTAAAGTTTGCGCTTTCATAAAAAATAATTTATACAAATATAATATTTATGCCCGAAATAATTAAAACACCCAATCTACCTTCAAATAGTGAAGGGAATATAAAATTACTTTCTACGGAAGTACAGGAAATTATTTCACAAAAGCCAGGTTGGATAGTGCGAAATGGCATTGTATTATTCTTGGGCATAATTGGCTTAATGCTAGCAACAACTTTTTTTATAAGTTACCCAGATGTGGTAAATGCGAACGCAACTTTCTCTACTTTAAATGCACCAAAAGAAGTAAAAGCTAGAGCAGAGGGCAAACTGGTAAAGCTTTCTGTGGCAGAAGGTAAATTGGTAAATGAAAATGAAATAATAGGCTTTTTGGAAAGCAGGGCAGTACACAATGAGGTAATTGCCCTCTCTCAAATTATAGACAATGTGCAAAATAATATTAATGCAAATGACCTGAGTAGTTTATATTTTTCTTATAAAAATTTAGGGGAAGTGCAACAGCCGTACCAAGTTTTCATGCAGGCATTTAATACCTATAAGCAATATTTATCGAGTGGCTTTTACAACAAAAAGAAAAATATGCTACAACAAGATGTAAGTTACTTGCAACGGTTGCATACCAATCTTGAAGAACAAAAAAAAATGCAGCAAGAAGATTTGAGTTTGGCTGGAAAAACATTTGATGCCAATAAAACACTAAGCAATGAGAAAGTAATTGCCGATTTTGAATATAGAATTGAAAAGAGTAAATACATTTCAAAAGCGATGGCTATTCCGCAAATAAATTCATCGCTTATTACAAATGAAAGTAGCAAGCACGAAAAAGAAAAGGAAATGGCGCAACTAGAAAATGATATTGCGCAGCAAAAAGGAATTTTCATAGAGGCATTACATACTTTTAAAGCACAATTAGACGAATGGAAAAGTAAATTTTTACTGATTGCTCCTATTGCTGGCAAGGCAAGCTTTACAGAATTTATAGAGGAAAATAGTCAAATAAAGATGAATCAAACGGTGTGTTTCATAAACCCAGAAAACACCACCTACTTTGCAAAAGTTTTTATACCCCAAACAAATTTTGGTAAAATTAAAATTGGGGAGGATGTATTGTTAAAACTAAATGCCTATCCATACAGAGAGTTTGGTACTATTAAAGCAAAACTCGATTTTATTTCCTCTATTCCAACAGACAGTGGCTTCATGGCTAAGGTGTCGTTACCAAATGGATTATTTACTAACTATAAAAAAGAATTACAATATACAGAGGGATTAACTGCACAAGCAGAAATAATAACAGCCGATTTGAAATTAAGCGATCGATTATTTAATGAATTGAGGGCTGTGTTTAATAAGAAATAAAGTTGTCATCATTCTTATTTCTCCCCCCACCTATAACTTTCCTGCTGCAGTCCTGCCAAATCTATAATCCTATCCACCACTGTTGCAGCCACCTCTTCTACCGTTTTTGGTAAGCTATAAAAAGAAGGCGTAGCAGGGCAAATGATACCACCGGCAAGTGTGATGGTTTCCATGTTTTTTATATGTATCAGGCTATAGGGTGTATCCCTAGCCACACATATTAGTTTTCTTCTTTCTTTTAAAATTACATCGGCCGCACGGCTTATCAGATCATTGGATATTCCATTGGCAATTCTACCCAACGTACCCATACTACAGGGCACAATAATCATTGTATTGTAACGCCCCGAGCCAGATGCAAATGGAGCAAAGAAATCTTGCTGACCGTAATATTTTACATCAAAATCCTGGTAGCTTTCATCTCCTAATTCTACCTTCCACACGTCTTTGGCATTGTCTGTCATTACCAAGGCTAAATCTTCTATTTGGTCTTGTATTTGCGATAATTTTGTTAATAATAGTTTTGCGTATATAGAGCCGCTGGCGCCCGTTATTGCTATTACAATTTTTTGTCTTATTTTTTCGTTCATTTTACTAAGTTAAACCATTTACGAATGAGGTACCTATTCAGTTTTATAATTTTATTAATAATCGGTTGCGCTATTTCATCTTTTACAAAAAAAACCGAAGCAAAGATAAATTGGATTACCATTGAGCAGTTAAATGAGCAATACGCAAAAAATCCAAAACCCATTTTAATAGATATATACACCGATTGGTGTGGATGGTGCAAAGAAATGGATAGAACCACCTACAAACATGAAAAACTCACTGCTTATGTAAATGAGCGTTACTATGCAATAAAATTTAATGCAGAGTCGAGGCAAACCATTACTTTCAACAACAAACAGTACAAATACAATAAACAATATAAAACAAATGAATTGGCCATCTATTTAACCGGCGGCCAACTTTCGTACCCCACTACCGTTTTTATGAGTGGCACCAATGCACAGCCGGCACCTTTGCCCGGTTATCTCAAACCCAAGCAAATAGAAGGCCCGTTGAAATATTTTGGCGAAAAAGCAGATGCCAATGAAACTTTTGTTGCGTTTAACAAAAAGCTTCATACCGAATGGTAGTTTATCTTTGCAAAAAAGAAAGATGAACAAGTTAGATATACTATTAAAAGAAATAAACGCTGCTGCATCAGATAAAAAGCTTCTCAAAATAACCCTTGGCAACAAAAGAAATAAAACGGCTGATGTAAAAAATGTTTTTATAAAACCCGTTATCATAAAAGATAGCTTGATGCTCTCTTTTGTGTACAGGCACCCCACACAAGATATTACCAAAAACTTTTCTATTGAAGAAGGCATATCCACCATTAAAAATCTATTAGCAGAAAGTTTTTTTAATGCAGATGTGTACAATACTACAAATACCATTTATTACAGTGTAGATAAAACTGGCAAAGAA
>JANMGS010000374.1:0-4552 GCA_031374745.1 Ferruginibacter sp.
CATCTGGTATAAATCCGGCGTTGGCAGGATTTGTAGTAAGAGGAGAATTGTAAAACTGCGAAAAATGCAAGTCTTGGGCATTTGTATATATGCCTTGTAATAGGAATATCAGTAGAAAAAATATTTTTTTTATTTTTTTCAAAATTGAATAAAATAAAAAAAATATTTTTTCTACTGATATTCCTATTACAAGGCATATATACAAATGCCCAAGACTTGCATTTTTCGCAGTTTTACAATTCTCCTCTTACTACAAATCCTGCCAACGCCGGATTTATACCAGATGCAGATTATCGCATTGGCGTAAATTATAGGAGCCAGTGGAATAGCTTATTAAGTACACCTTACACCACAGTAAGTGCTTTTGCAGATGCACAATTGTTTAGAGATAAATTGGAAAATGGATGGCTAGGAATTGGGGGTGTTTTACTAAGCGATAAAGCAGGTAGTGGTGGGCTTAGGTCCGACAAATTTTATGGCTCTGTTGCCTATCACAAGATGCTTGGTTTAAGTAGCTTGTTAAGCGCTGGTTTCAATCTTGGGTATGTTTCAAAAAGAATAGATCCAACCAATCTTAGATTTCCTGATCAGTTTAATGGAAAGTTTTTTGATGGAACAATTTCTCCAGGGGTACAGTTTACAAATGTTAACATAGATTATTACGACATGCAAGTAGGGTTGAACTATGCCTACTTTCCACAAGAAAATGTTTATATAAACGCAGGTTATTCCATACATCATGTAAACAAGCCAAAGGAAACATTTTTTGGAGACAATACTGCGGTGGGAAAAATTCCTGTTAGGCATATCGGTTTTGTAAATGCCCTTCTTAAAGTAAACCCAAGGGTAATCATTAACCCTAATATTTATTTTACCACGCAAACAAATGCCATAGAATTGAATGCTGGTATCAATGCCAATTACAACCTCTCAGAGTTTGGAGAAAGCCAATTGATTTTTGGCATGTATTACAGGTACAATGATGCCGTAATTCCTGTGCTTGGTTTCGAAACAAAAAAAGTTGCCTTCACTTTTAGTTATGATGCTACTATGTCTAACCTTAACAAATTTAATAATTATAGAGGTGCTGGAGAAATTAGTATAGTAAAAAAAGGATTCTATCCTGGCAATGTTGATAGGCAAACCTTGTGTCCAAAGTTTTAAAAAAAAATCACAAACATTTTTTGAGTTTCATATTTTTCAAAATTTGTTTGTGATTTCTTATATAACAGTTTTGGGTACTGCTCCTCGGCTATTCAAATATTATTTTCTCATTCACAATAGTACTACCATAAGCTATATGCAAGACGTACAATGTTTTTACATCGAAATGGGCAGGTACTTTAAATGATATGGTTCTATTGCCTCTTGGGTTTACTTGGTTGTAATATAATCTTTCTCCTAAGGTTCCAAAAATGATTATTTCTACATTTTCATTTACGCTTGTTAAAAATTCAACATTGATTGTGTTGTTCGTAATAGGATTTGGATAAATACTCACTGCTTGTTTAATGCTGTTTTTTAATGTTGCTATCCTAGAGTAAGAAACTTCTCCTTGTTTTGAAATTCCTTTTATGCGATAATAAACAACACTTGCATTTATTCTATTGTCCTTGTAAGTATAATTTTGTTTATTGTTGTTGCTAGTATTAGTAACCGTATTTACCAAACTAAAATCAATACCGTTTACAGATCTTTCTACAATAAATCTATCATAAGTATCATTTTCTAATACTTCAAAATTCAAGATAGCGTATTCATTATCCCAGCGAGCAAGCAGTTCCATACCCGTAAGCGGTAGAACAACGTTGTTAAAGATAGGAATGGTATTAAAGGTTCCATTTAAAATGGATTGCGATTCAGCACTGGTCATACACATCCAATTTTGCTGAATGGATGCATATAGTTGCCTAAAATCGTATTGCATGGGCACTTGTGAGTTTCCATTGGCAGTTCCAGCAGCAGGTAATACTGGAGATGTACCAGTAACGCCTCCATTTAAACCAGCACCAAAAAATATTACAGGAGCACCAGATCCATGATCGGTTCCACTACTTGCGTTGCTAATAACCCTTCTGCCAAATTCACTAAATGTCATTCCAGTAACCTTATTTGCTTTACCCATCAATGTTATATCGTCTTGAAAAGCAGATATGGCAACAGAAAGTCTTGATAAATTAGTTGCATGATTACCCGTTGTATGATCTGCCGCCACCACTTGGCTTTCGTGCGTATCATAACCTTCCGATTGGTTTACAATATAAAAAGGCGTTGTAAGTCCACCGCCAATAAGACGAGCAACAACTTTTAATTGTGTTGCCAAATTGTTAGTGGTAGTAGGATACATGGTAGAGAGTGTAGTTTGGGCATTGTACGAAGCGGTAATTCTAGACGCATACACGTTACTTTGGTTTCTCATCTGTCTCAAAAAAGTAAGTTCAGTACCGTAATCATTTGCTGGGGCAGGCTCTGGTGCTGCAGTTGCTACACTAATAAGCGAAGCAGGGTTAGGAGCATTGTATCCAAAATTTACATCCGTGCCAAGTAAGGACAATGGCAACGATCCACCTATTTGTATGGCCATAGGATCGGGATTGGTAGCATTGGGGTATCCAGTTGGAAAAGCAGGGTAATTTGTTTCCAATTGTCTGCCAATCCAACCTGTTGTAGAATTTGGATTGGTAGTGCCCGAAAACCAAATATTCTGTGCAAAGAAATGGCTGAAATTTGGATTAGGGTAAGTAACCCCATTCACAATGTTTACCTTGCCTTGGTTGAATAAATCTCTTATCCCCGTCATGGCGGGATGCAACCCAGTAGTGGTAGTTCCATTTAAAGTAAGCACCGATGCTTGCGGAAGAATAACATCTGGCCTTGCTGCGGTGAGCTCTGTATACCTATCTAGTGGGATAACCATGTTTAATCCATCATTACCTCCATTCATCTGAATTATTACCAATACTTTGCCACAATTTGCTACCGAAGAAGCCATGGCTTGTAACATTGGATGTAATACGCCTTCCCCCGCAAATACGGGTACGCCTGTTAGCATAATTGGCACAGATACCAACGCTGTATTTCCTAAGAATTTTCTACGGTTCATAAGATTTATTTTTTTTAACTACATTAATTGAAACTCTGCTAATTGTAATAAAGAAGTAAAAAACGCTTTTAGTTTATTTACTACTACCGTTGTATTAGTGGCAGTAGGGCTTGATAAATAATTCACCCAAGCCTGCGTCCAGTAAATATCACTAGACTGTCCTGTAAGCAAATCTTGTTGCTTCAATTGTGTTTTGTAAGCTGCAGGCAGGTCTACACAAAAGAGGTATTTCGTCACTTCGTCTATTAATAAATTAGGGTCATTTATGGTTGCATTTGGAAACTGCTGAATAAAAGCGATAAAATCTAATTTAATAAGCGTACTAGATGAAGAAGGCGTAAAACCATTGATAAAAGTGGTAAGCATGCTTGCTCTTTTCTGAACGGTTTCAGAATTAATCCAATTTTGATAGTATGTCGGTTCTTGGTAATAAGCCTTCCAGCCTGCTACATTGGGTGGGCCACCAAATTCTTGCCCTAAGCTAGTGTCGCTATAATCGTGAAAATATCTCCAAATAAAATACTGTTTATCTACACCCAAAGCGGTAGTTGTATTTAGATTAAATGTTCGAATCAAACCTACGATATAATCCATAGGGCTTTTTATCATTACACCTTTATTAGCTACATCAAAAAAATGTTCACTTTTAAACAATGCTTTTACAACTGGTGCCATTTCCCAATTATTACTCACCAGTAATGCAGCCAATGGTACAATAACATTTGCTTCTACATTGGCATCAATATCATAATACACAAAATAGCGATACAACCTCCTACAAATATATCTAGATATGGTTGTAGCTTGTTGGGTAAAAAGCATATTGAAAAATAGGTCGAATTCATTAGCACCTGCAGCACCAGTTTGGTTTGCAATGGTTGTGTTACCAAAGTTGGAAGAAAATACCTTATTGGTTTGATTGTGTTTGGTTGAATCAAAACCTGGTGCAAATGGATATGCACTTATAAAACTAGGCACTCTCCAACCCGAAAAAACTTTTGAAGCAGCTATTACATCAGACTCGGTATAATTTTGTGTGGGTACTTTTCCCATTGTAAATAGTTCCAATAACTCCCTAGCAAAGTTTTCATTGGGAGCAGATGCTGTACTATATTGGTT
Organism: Ferruginibacter sp.; assembly: GCA_031374745.1. Taxonomy (GTDB): domain Bacteria; phylum Bacteroidota; class Bacteroidia; order Chitinophagales; family Chitinophagaceae; genus Ferruginibacter. The sequence goes on from JANMGS010000374.1 coordinate 4,223, forward strand.
GCTCAAATACACCAGCATAGCCGGTGTTTTGGCAATATCTTTTATAAGTGTTTTAAAATTCCCCAAACAATTTGTACGAAGTAGTTTCATATAGTCGTGCAACATCGTTGCCGAATTATTTTGCGAATTTTCTAAACTCTCGAAACCTACTGGAATAAAATGATACCAAAACTGTTGCATTTTTTCTCTTATACTAGCAGGCTCATTTATACATACACCCCAATGCCAGTATGCCAAACTCAATCTTCTAGAATACGCTGGACCAAAAGGAGGATAACCAATAATATTTGATGTAGTCCAATCTGCACCTTGTGCAACGCCTCCTGTAAT
>JANMGS010000409.1:0-5502 GCA_031374745.1 Ferruginibacter sp.
TTCTATTTTATAACGGCTGTTTCCATTGCTTTGTATTTTATGCAAGATGGAGGTAGTGCTGCAAGGATGTACATTATTTGTGCCGCTATGGGTTTTGGTACGGGCTTTTGGGCAATATTTGTAACCATGGCTGCCGAGCAATTTGGTACAAACTTAAGGGCTACAGCTGCTACTACGGTTCCCAATATGGTACGTGGTTCGTTGCCATTAATGTTGCTAATGTTTAGAGGGTTTCAAAATTTTAATTCTTATATAAATGCAGCCATTTGGGTGGGTGTGATTGTAATGGCAGTAAGTATAACCGCAGCATATTTTACCAAAGAAACTTTTGGGAAAGATTTGAATTTTGTGGAAGAATAACGGATGGCTATTTCTAAATATCGATATTTTATATAAATTTCTTAGTGTAACTTTTTTACTTCTTTTCTTCGTGGTTCAAAATACAAAAATACTCATCATACGTTTTTCCTCCATTGGAGATATTGTGCTTGCGAGCCCTGTACTCCGTTGTGTAAAAAAGCAGATACCCAATGCCGAAGTACATTTTCTTACTAAATTATCTTTTAGAATTGTAACCGCAGCTAATCCCTATGTAGATAAATTCTTTTACTACGATGATAATATGCAGGAATTGATTGTAAAATTGAAAGCAGAAAATTATGACCATGTAATAGACCTCCATCATAATTTTAGAAGCAACAAAATAAAACGCTCTTTAAAAAAAGATACCCATACGATTGATAAATTAACTGTTGAGAAGTTCCTTTTGACACAACTCAATATTGATATCATGCCGAATAGGCATATCACACAACGTAGTCTGGATGCCGTTTTGTCGCTTGGCGTAAGAAATGACGGAGCTGGTTTAGATTATTTTATTGATAAAAAAGATGAAGTATCATCAGATGATATTCCTACTGCGCATTTGGCTGGATATATAGTAATAGTAATAGGCGCAACGTATTTTACCAAACGGTTTCCTATACATAAAACCATAGCACTTTGCAATAAAATAAATCACCCCATAATTTTGCTTGGTGGCAAAGAAGATGCAGAAAATGGTTCGATTATTGCCAATGAGGATTCGGTGAAGATTTACAATGCCTGCGGCAAGTTTAATATAAGTGAGTCGGCAGATATTGTACGAAAAGCAAAGTTGGTAATAAGCAACGATACAGGGATGCAGTACATTGCTTGTGCTTTCAACAGGCCACTGATAGCACTTTGGGGCGGTACAACTCCTTGTTTAGATGTAGCGCCTTATTATGGAAATAATTTTATGAGTCAGCAACAAAAACCAATTTTCGAAAATGTGGTGCTTAACCTCCGTTGCCAACCTTGCAGCAAGTACGGACTAAAAAAATGCCCGAAAGAGCATTTTAATTGTATGGAAAAAATAGACATTGATGGTTTGGTAACACTTACAAAGCAATGGATATAGTTTTTTAGTCAACATAATCTTCTCCAAAATAAAAGTTACCCGTAGGACTCCCCTGGAAAAAAATATTTTTCTGCTGGGATGCTGCGGGATAGAAGTGTACATGTTTTTTTGAGGAACGAACAAAAGCATTGTAACGAATAGCCCCCGCAATAAGTTCGGGGCAGGTTGAACAAAAGTTGAATATGGTTTCCTAGTTCATAGCCCCAAAAAGCCGTTCTAGGTCTCCGCCAAAGGCGGATGGAAATCTCGAAGATTAAATTGTAGATGGCTTTTAAATAAAAAGTTGATTAAGAACAAAAAAGTATTTTATAACAACAAACCCCAAAGGGGTTTACTTTGAGTAACCATGGGTGCAACCCATGGAAATAAACTATGAGTACAAATAATTTTACGATAAAAGCAACAGAAGCGCTGCAACAAGCCCAACAGATTGCTTTCATCAATAAGAACCCAAACATTGAAGGGGAGCACCTTCTAAAAGCACTGATAGATTCGGATGATTCTTCAGTAGATTATTTATTGAAGAAAAATAATGTTACAGTAAATCTGGTAACATCTAAATTAGAAGAGCTTATAAAAAAATTACCAACAGTAAGCGGTGAGCCGGCCCAAACCATGGGCAGAGATGCCAACAATGTATTGCTGAGGGCAAATGCGGTATTAAAAACTTTTGGCGATGAATTTATTACACCCGAGCATTTATTGCTTGCATTATTGCAAGGCAGTGATGCGGCTGCCAAATTATTAAAAGATGCTGGACTTACAGAAAAAGGTCTAATAACTTCTATTAAAGATTTGCGTAAGGGAGAAACAGTAAATTCTCAAACACAGGAAACACAGTTTAATGCATTGAATAAATATGCAAAAAACTTAAACGAAATGGCAAGGTCTGGTAAGCTAGATCCTGTTATTGGAAGAGATGAAGAGATACGTAGAACGTTGCATATACTGAGTCGTAGAACAAAAAATAATCCAATACTAGTAGGCGAACCTGGTGTTGGTAAAACAGCAATTGCAGAAGGATTGGCAATACGTATTGTAAATGGTGATGTGCCAGAAAACATAAAAAGCAAAGTTATTTATGCATTGGATATGGGGCAATTGATTGCGGGGGCAAAATACAAAGGCGAGTTTGAAGAGCGCCTAAAATCGGTTGTGAAAGAAGTTACATCTGCCGAAGGAGAAATCATTCTTTTTATAGATGAGATACATACGCTTGTAGGCGCTGGTGGTGGTGATGGTGCTATGGATGCAGCCAATATTTTGAAACCAGCTTTGGCACGTGGGGAACTGCGAGCTGTAGGCGCTACAACATTAAGCGAATACCAAAAATATTTTGAAAAAGACAAGGCATTGGAAAGGCGTTTTCAAAAAGTGATGATTGATGAGCCTACGGTAGAAGATGCCATTTCTATTTTGCGTGGCTTAAAAGAGCGGTACGAAACATATCATCATATTCGAATAAAAGATGAAGCAATTATTGCCGCAGTGGAATTGAGTAATCGTTATATGACGGATAGATTTTTGCCAGACAAAGCCATTGATTTAATGGATGAGAGTGCGGCAAAACTTAGGATGCAAATGAATTCTATGCCCGAAGAATTGGATAAATTAGAAAGGCAAATTCGTCAATTGGAAATAGAACGAGAGGCGATAAAAAGGGAAAAAGATGAAGCCAAATTGAAAGTGCTTAATACAGATATTGCAAACCTATCGGTAGAAAGAGATACCTACAGGGCTAAGTGGAAAGAGGAAAAAGAATTGGTAGATAAAATACAGAATGGCAAAGCGGCCATCGAAGATTTGAAAGTACAAGCCGAACAAGCCGAGCGCAATGGTGATTATGGTAAAGTGGCAGAAATACGCTACGGTAAAATGAAAGAGCAAGAGGAACTGATTGTAGCACTTACAGAAAAATTAGGCGCACTATCCGAAAGAAGATTGCTAAAGGAAGAAGTGGATGCAGAAGATATTGCAGAAAGTGTAGCGAAAGCAACCGGCATACCTATTACAAAAATGCTCCAAAGCGAAAAAGAAAAATTATTGAACCTCGAAGATGAATTGCATAAAAGGGTAGTGGGGCAAGAGGAAGCGATAGAAGCAGTAAGCGATGCCATACGTAGAAGTCGTGCTGGCTTGCAAGATGCTCGCAAACCCATTGGCTCATTCATATTTTTGGGCACAACAGGTGTGGGTAAAACAGAATTGGCAAAGGCCTTGGCAGAATACCTTTTTGACGATGACAGCATGATGACTAGGATAGATATGAGTGAATACCAAGAGAAACATTCTGTAAGTAGATTGGTAGGTGCGCCTCCAGGTTATGTGGGTTATGATGAAGGCGGACAACTTACAGAAGCTGTAAGAAGAAAACCTTACTCAGTTGTATTGTTAGACGAAATTGAAAAAGCCCACCCAGATGTGTACAATGTTTTATTGCAAGTACTGGATGATGGCAGGCTTACGGATAACAAGGGCAGGGTAGTGAATTTTAAAAATACCATTATCATTATGACGAGTAATATGGGCAGCCAGATTATTCAAGATAATTTTGAAGGAATCAATGAAAAGAATAAAGAGGAAGTGGTGGATAGGACAAAAGATGAAGTGATCGAGTTGTTGCGTAAAACAATTCGCCCCGAATTTTTGAATAGAATAGATGAAGTAATTATGTTCCAGCCTTTAATGAAAAAAGAAATTAAAGGAATTATAAATATTCAACTTGATGGATTAAGAAAATTGGTAGAGAAAAATGGTATTGACCTGCAGTTTAGTGAATATACATTGGATTATTTGGTAGAAAATGGATACGATGCCCAATTTGGTGCAAGGCCATTGAAAAGATTGATTCAAAAGCAAATTGTGAACCAATTGAGTAAGAAAATACTTGCAGGAGATATCGATACAAGTTATCCGGTGATGGTAGATGTTTTTGATGGAACAGTGGTTTTTAGGAACGAAAGCCAGGTAGCCAAGGTATAATGTGCATTATTAGGTGAATAAATTATATTTATTTGATTACTAGTATCTTATAAAGGTAAAATTTGGATTTTACATGAACGGCAAACTTTATATCGAAAAAAAGCGTACCTTCATGGCTATTCAGAAAGAATAAAGCAACGATTCTTAATTCATAAATAGTTGTAATTCAATGAACAACGCTGTTCTGATAAAGTATACGGCAAAAATCAAAAGACAATGGCATTTAAAAAAGAAGTGGTTGAAATAATAGAACCAAGAGACATTTTTGTAGGGAATCCAAAAGCAGAAATTACATTAGAAGAGTTTGGAGAGTATGAGAGTGAAGTTTGCGCAAATGCAAACGAATATGTGAAAAAATTACTAGTAGAATACGATGGCATCATTCGTTTCAATTTTAGGCATTTTCCGCTAACAAACATACACCAACGCAGTTTAAAGGCCGGCGAAGCCGCTGTAGCTACTGGGCAAGATGGTAAGTTTTGGGAAATGCACAACATCTTATTTGCAAATAGAAAGAACTTGGGTACAACCAGTTTAAAACTATACAGTAAGGAAGCTGGTGTAAACAACAAGCGTTTCTTGGACGATTTGGTAAATGCTACCTACGGATGGCAAGTACAGGGCGATTTGAGAGAAGGTATTGATCGTGGTGTAACAACCGTGCCTACTTTTTTTATCAATGGAGAGCGCATGGTAGCAAAAGCTACCTACGAAGATCTAAAGAGGGGTATTGAAGATGCAATTAAGAATTTGAAAAATAAGGGTAAAGGCAAGGCACCTGCAAAAGCCGCTCCTAAATATGTACCCGAAATAGTAGAAAGAGCCGCTCCAAAATATCCGGATAGAATTCCAGGAAAACCAATTCCGGCAAGAAAATCTAGCAAATCTTTTGGACAAAAAACAGTAACAAAAGCTCCTGAAAATGTTGTTGCAAAAGAACCAACAAAACCAGCAAAAGCTAAGCAAAGAGCAAAATTAAATTTAAGTCATAATAAGTAAGCCACCTATTTGGGTGGCTTTTTTAGTGAGTATTAGACATCTTTAAATAAGTTTTGATTATCTCAAATCCATTTGTAAAA
>JANMGS010000429.1:0-3335 GCA_031374745.1 Ferruginibacter sp.
ACAGCAAAAAAAGCGGCTCCTAAAAAAGCAGCAGCAAAGAAAGCAGCTCCTGCAAAAAAAGCAGCTCCTGCAAAAAAAGCAGCTCCTAAAAAAGCAGCAGCAAAAAAAGCAGCTCCTGCAAAAAAAGCAGCTCCTGCAAAAAAAGCGGCTCCTAAAAAAGCAGCTCCTGCAAAAAAAGCAGCTCCTAAAAAAGCAGCAGCAAAGAAAGCAGCTCCTAAAAAGAAATAATAAAGCCCAGCTTTAAAATTCCTACTTAAAGGTCTCGATTTTAATCGAGACCTTTTTTAATATATCTACGTAAAGCCGCATGAATACTACGTTGTAGCAGTAGTCGCTATTTGATAGTTCTACAAATACATAAAAATTTGTACCTTTCCTTTTTTAGAAAATATAGAAAAATAAAGTAAATAAAAAGAATGACCAACAATGAAATAGCCGATGCATTTTCGCTACTTGCAAAATTGATGGATATAAACGGTGAGAATAGTTTTAAAAGTAAATCTTATGCAATAGCAGCATTTAACATTGAAAAATTAACGGTGCAACTTTCAGAAATAGAACCGAAAAAAATTGAAAGTTTAAAAGGCATTGGTGCCTCATCTGCAAAAAAAATTATAGAATTATTGCATACCGGAAAGCTTACCCAACTGGAAGAATTATTACTTTCTACCCCAAGCGGAGTAATCGATATGTTAAAAATTAAAGGAATTGGACCAAAAAAGATACATACTATTTGGAAGGAAATGGAGCTAGAAAGTATAGGAGAATTGCTCTATGCTTGCAAAGAAAACAGGCTAAAACTCTACAAAGGTTTTGGAGAAAAAACTCAGCTTAGTGTAATTGAAAATATTGAATTTTATTTACGAAATAAAGGAAGCTTTTTATACGCACAAATAATGTATGGTGCAGAACAATTTATTTTTTTTCTAGAAAAAACATTTCCGACAAAAAGGATTTTTATTACAGGTGAGTATGCAAGGCAAATGGAAACAATCACATTGCTAGAATACATTGTAGAAGAAAAATTAATTACAATTGAAACAAAGTTAAGCCTACAAAAAGGAATAGAATTAATAGAAAAAACAGGAGATTATCTTTTGTATAAAACTGTAATTGGTATCAAAGTAAAATTATATCCCATCGTAGAAAATATTATTGAAAAACTAATTGAAACCTCATCGAGCGCTCAATTTCTTACTAAACTCTCTAGCGACTATAATTGTGAGGAAATAGCCAAAACTGAAGCTGATTATTTTGACAAGAGAAAATTACCTTTTATTCCCGCATATTTAAGGGAAGAGGAGGGTATATTTAGTTCGAAAATAGATTTTTCTAATAAAATGATATCTACAGATGTAAAAGGACTTATACACTGCCATAGCAACTGGAGCGATGGTAACAATACCATAGAAGAAATGGCAATTGCTGCAAAAGAAAGGGGGATGGAATATTTGGTTATTAGTGACCATAGCAAAACAGCCTCTTATGCGCAAGGCTTAAAAGAGGACCAAATTAAGGCACAACATCAATATATTGATGAACTAAACAGTAAACTATCACCTTTCAAAATATTTAAAAGTATAGAAAGTGATATTTTGGGTGATGGAAGTTTAGATTATAGTAGCAATATACTATCTACTTTTGATATGGTAATTGCTAGTGTACACAGCAATTTAAAAATGAGCGAAGATAAAGCCATGGCACGGCTACTGGCTGCTATAGAAAACCCCTTTACGACGATTTTAGGACATATGACTGGTAGGTTATTATTAAGTCGCCCTGGCTATCCTTTGAATTTTAAAAAAATAATAGATGCATGTGCCGCCAACCAGGTAGTAATTGAATTAAATGCAAACCCCAGTAGATTGGATATAGATTGGAGAGAAATAAAATATGCTATTGAAAAAAATGTTTTCATCTCGATAAATCCAGATTCGCATAGCATTGAAGGAATAGATGATATAAAATATGGTGTATTGATGGCACAAAAAGCCCAGCTGACAAAAGAAATGAATCTAAGTAGTTTTTCTCTTGTGCAATTTGAAAAATTTATAACCAATAGAAAAAATATAAAAGGGATTTAATGATGAGCAATCGGTAGGCTAATGGTAAATGAAGTGCCCTTATTAGAAGTATCAAAATGAATATCCCCACCTGCTTGCTCTGCCATACGCTTACACATAGCAAGACCAAGCCCAGTACCAGATGATTTGGTTGTAAAATTAGGTGCAAATATTTTTGACTTTATTTCATCGCTTATTCCAATTCCGTTATCTGTTATGGTAATTTCTAAGCTATTTTCATTTATAGATTCAAAGATTTCAATTTGAGGTTTTACATTTTCCGGTACTGATTGTATTGCATTCAAAATTAGATTTGTAAGCATCCTATTTACATGTGTCTTATCTGCAAATACAATAACTTCATTGGGAATTAATTTCCAAGTAAAATGAACATCTCCGTTTCCTTCATGTAACTGTTTTACAGATTTTAGCGCTTCATTAATATCAAAAATTTCTGGCTTAGCATTCTCAATATTTGCAAATCGGCTAAACTCTTCTGCTATCGTACTTAAATGATTGATTTGTTCAACCAACGTATTGGATACATTTGAACTCAATTCCTTGATATTAGGTGCGTCTTCTACAATTGACTTATGCAAAAACTGCATACTCAATTTCATAGGAGTTAATGGATTTTTTATTTCGTGTGCAACTTGCTTGGCCATTTCTTGCCAAGCATTTTCTCTTTCTGTTCTTGCAAGTGCTGCAACACTTTCGTCCAATTTTGCAACCATCTTGTTGTATTCCTTTACCAAATCACCTATTTCATCTTTTCTATTCCAAACTATAGCTTCATTGTGTTTTGCTAAATTTAATTCCTTCATTTTTTCACTGATAATAGAAAATGAATTCGTAATCCTATTGGTAATTATAAGTGCAACTATACCTGCTATCAATAAAATAAAAGCGTTTAGATTTATTATCGTTACCAAAAAATTAGAAATTTCCTCTTTAAGCCTAGCCTCCGAAATAAAATAAGGAACATTTAAATAGGCAATATCTTTTCCCTCGCTATCGGTTACTGGCACATAATAGCTGATAAATTTTAGGTTGCCAATTTGTTCGTTCTGATAATATTGAATTTCATTTCCTTCATTTAAATGGTAATAAGCCAATGGGTCAATTTTTGTACTTAGAATTCCTTTTAAGTAAGGCTGTGGCAAAGAAGAAGCCTTTAAATCTCCATCAGTAGTGTATAGGTTTATTTCATGTCCTTGCTCTTCGGAGAGCTTATTTACTATTTTCTGTAGGGGGGCACTTTCTAATTCTACC
>JANMGS010000435.1:0-1868 GCA_031374745.1 Ferruginibacter sp.
CAAAAATTAAATTCACAAAAATAGCAATAAAGCCAAGTATCACAATGGTGCCCTCTACAACAGGTAAAGGTATAGCCGCATTGTTATTGCCATGCGCTCTCTTGGTTAGTTCCACCACCCGCATTATTGCAGACACAATAAAACAGATATTACAAATGAAGGCAATTCTAGAAAATGTACGCATAAGAAAAATTACAAGTATTCAGTGATATTTTACTGTAAACTTTTTTACTCTATAAACTTTTTACATTTTACCTCCCTTTGCCCCAACCAAACCAATCATTACCATTGGCAAATAACATAAGCCCCAATAAAATTATCATCCCAGCTATCTGTGCATATTCCAAAAACTTTTCGCTTGGCTTGCGACCAGATATCATTTCTATTAACGTAAATAATACATGCCCTCCATCTAATGCCGGAATAGGCAATAAATTCATGAATGCCAACATTACCGATAAGAAAGCGGTAATATTCCAAAAAGATTCCCAATCCCAAGGTGTAGGAAAAATAGAAGCAATACGCTTAAAACCACCTACTGCTTTATAACCTTCGGAGCCAGGTGTAGCTATTTTTTTTACTTGCCCGGCATAACTTCCAAGCTTGCTAAATGTTTTAGAAACGCCCGCAGGAAAAGCTGCAAAAAAACCATATTTTTTCTCGTCAATTTTTAACAACCCAAGGCTATCCATTTCTGTATATTCTATTGGCGGAAGCCCTAATTTACCATCTGCATTTACCTTACTTACCAATAATTGTTTTGCTCCATCTCTTTCTATCTCTATATTTACGGTGCTATTCTTTTTGTTTTGTAAAATAGGAGCCATATCATTAAAAAATGCTACCGGCACAGAATCTACAGATAATATTTTGTCAAAATGTTTTAGGCCGGCTTTCTTGGCATAAGAAGTATCAAAAAATTTATCTGACAAATCTCCTACCAATGCGGGTCTTCTTATTTCTAAAAATCCAACGCCTTTTTTCTTTAATTCGGCTAATTGGCCTAAGAGGTTTTTGGGTAATGTGATTGTTTTTTGTTGCCCATCTCTCAATACAACAACTTCGTCAGATGTTATCAAGTTTCCTGGAATATCATCAAAATATTCTGCTGTTTTTCCATCTACAGAAATTATTTTATCGCCGTTTTGCAAGCCAAATTTAAACAACAAACTATCGGCACAATAAATACCATTTTTTACCGAACTATTGCTTATCTTTTTTTCGCCCCAAGCAAATAATACCATGCCGTAAATAAAGAAAGCTAAGAACATGTTCATTGTAACACCAGCCAACATAATGATTAATCGTTGCCAAGCAGGTTTGCTCCTAAATTCCCAAGGCTGCGCTGGCTTTTTCAATTGCTCTTTGTCCATGCTTTCATCTACCATACCCGCTATCTTTACATAGCCTCCAAGCGGTAACCAACCAATACCGTACTCTGTATCGCCTATTTTCTTCTTAAAAATAGAAAACCATGGATCAAAGAAAAGATAAAATTTTTCTACTTTACATTTAAACCATTTTGCGGTTATATAATGTCCAAATTCGTGAATGGCAACAAGTATAGAAAGAGATAAAATAAGCTGTAAAATTTGTAACCCTACATCGCCCCAGTTAATTGCTAAAAGTTCCATTAAAAAGTATTAAGTATTTAGATTTAAGTATTTAGATTTAAGACATAAGACAAAAAATCTAAGTGTTGGTGAAATAAAAAAAGTTTGATTTTAAAACATTATTCATTATTAGATTATTCATCACAAAATTATCCATTCATTACATTTTCATCACAGAAGCGGCGAAGTTACGAGCCTCTCCATCTGTTTCAAAATATTCTTCTAAAGTAGGTTTTTCTATAAATGGTACCTGGG
>JANMGS010000441.1:0-2688 GCA_031374745.1 Ferruginibacter sp.
CTTTAATTTGAATTACAACGGCAATACCAATCAACCAACCGTATTGCAACTACAAGCAACACCCGATTTTTCAAATACACAAAATATAATTTTTGGAAATCCAGATTTGCGCCCAGAGTTTACAAATACGTTGAGTATGCGTTACAATAATTTCAATTTTATAAGTGGAGATGTTTTCTTTGGTAACATCAGCGCTTCTTTTGTGAAAGATAAAATTGTAAACGATGTAAAAATTGGTACTACAAGAGGCGGCTTACAAGAAACAAGGTATTTAAATACCAATGGTTATTTTAATGTGAATGCTTTCTATACAGTATCGAAACCAATAAAAAGTAGAAAATACGTTTTTAATTATGGCGGTTCGGTAAATTTTAATAACAATATCTCTTTTTTAAATTCAGAAAAAAATACGGGCAAGAATTGGCTATTGACACAGCGTTTTTCGATGGATTACAAAATAAAAAAATGGCTAGAAACGAATGCGGGAGTTTCATATAATTTAAATGATGTAACAAATACATTGTCTGCCAATACCAATATAAAAGGTTGGAATTTCACCAATTCTTCGAGACTTTTCTTCAAGCATGATTTCATTCTTAGTTATGATGTAACAAAATCATTAAACCAAGGTTTTTCAAATAATGTAACTTTTAATCCATTGATCATTAATGGTTCATTGGAGAAGCAAATACTTAAAAATAAAAATGCATCTGTAAAATTACAAGCATTCGATTTGTTGAATGAAAATACCAATATAGGTAGATCAGTTAGCCCATTGGATGCCTCCATTACAGACACACGTACGAATAGGTTGCAAAGATATTTTATGTTAAGTTTTGTGTATAGATTTAATAAATTCAAAGGCGCAAATAGTGGTGGCCCAGGTATGCAAGGTATGCCAGGCGGCGGTAGAGGAGAAATGCGAATGATGGGTATGTAGGCATTCGCCTGTGGCTGTAGGCATTCGCCTTTGGCGAATGCAATGTTGCTTAGCGTGAAATATTTTAGACACAATCATAAAAAAGAGGATGCCAATTTATAATAAGTTGGCATCCTCTTTTTTATGGTAATATTCAATAAAGGTTACGATTTAAATCAGGCAGTATTCGCCACAGGCGAACACCTACAGAAAAATGTACTCGCCACAGGCGAATACCTACTTGGCTACTGCAATTTTTATCTTTTTATTTTTCATCTTTTCATCTTTTGCCAATTCTACCACATTTCCAATTTTAGATTTTCTTACAGCTGCAAATGCGGTAAAATCTTTTACTTCTATCAATCCTATTTCATCTTTTTTGAGATGGCATACATGCGATAAGAAACCTACAATATCCATTTTATTTATCTTATCTTTCTTACCAGCATCAATGAACAATGTACTCCATTTGGGTTTTTCAGGTATGGATAATTTTTCTGGCAATTCGAATGCTGTTGCGTCTTCTGTTATATAATTGGGAAGCTTTTCATCTTCGCTCCATATTACATACACGTTGCCTGTAGCGTGCATACGTGCTGTACGCCCATTTCTATGTGTAAATTCTGCCTCGGTATGGGGCAAGTGGTAGTGTACAATATTTCTAATATCTGCAATATCCAAACCACGGCTTGCTAGGTCTGTTGTAACCAAAATATCGGATGTTGTATTTCTAAATTTGGTAAGTGCCACTTCACGATCTAGCTGCTCCATGCCACCATGATAAAATACATTAACGATGCCTTGATCAGCCAAAAATTCGCTGGTTCGCTCTACAGCATCTCTGTGATTACAAAAAATAATGGTAGAAGTATTGTTGAAATAGCAAACGAGTTGTAACAAGGTTTGCAATTTGTCTTTATCATCACTCAATAAAGTATTGATGCGTAAATTTTCATTCGGAGCATCATCACCGTCTTTTAAGAAATTTAAAATCTCGGGATTGTTCATTTTTACAAATGCGGGAATTTCCACTGCATTGGTAGCAGAAGTTAAGAAACGTTTTTCTACTGCTGGCAATGAGCCTAAAATGTATTGCATTTCTTCCAGAAAGCCAAGTTCCAAACTCTTATCAAATTCATCTAGAACTAAAAATTTGATATCCTTGGTTGTAAAATTATTTCTTCTAATATGATCTGCCATACGGCCTGCAGTGCCTATGATGATGGCTGGCGGCTGAACCAAATTATTTTCTTCAATTTCTCTTTTATGGCCACCGTAGCAAGCGGTGATTTTATAACTGGTTTGCATTTGTTTTAAAACGGATTCAATTTGGAGTGCCAATTCTCGGCTTGGAACCATAATCAGGGCTTGTACCGTTTTGATATCAGCATCCAGCGAGTTTAAAACCGGCAACAAAAAAGCCAATGTCTTTCCAGAGCCTGTTGCGGATAATAAAAGAATTTCATTATTTTTTTCTACGGCTTCCATTGTTTGAAGCTGCATATCATTTAGTTGCTTTATTTTTAGCCTGTCTAAAAACTGCTGATTATTTGTTTTTGAGATATTCATTTTGCGAAGATAGCCTTTGTAAGTGGATATAGTTTGGCTAATATACTAAACACTTGATTATCAATATAATGAATTTTACATTATTAACCTATAATTAATATTATGTTAAATAGAATAAAACGACCATAGCACTACTAAAATACTAGAACTTCTATTGCAATTTTTTTAAAAAATTGATAGCAATAAAAAAGCTGTTATAA
>JANMGS010000492.1:0-3357 GCA_031374745.1 Ferruginibacter sp.
TCGCCTTTCGTAAATAATTAACATGCATTCATTTTTTTTGGCACCGAATTTGCAACTTCATTGTTACAACAATGAAAAATTCAAATTTCTCATAAGCAGTTAGTTTTGGTAAACAGCCCCCGTTTCTACGGGGGTTTCTTATTACAACTGCTTTTATAAAAGTTCGTTAAATACCTCCCTCACAAATACTTTATACACTTTATAAAAAAAGAATAATCAACTTTACAATAAGTAATAAAAAAGATGAGCAATTCGAATCAGATTTTCCAAACAAATAATGCAACAAGATGGATAAGTGTAAAGTGGACCTCAAGGGTATTACTTTTTGTAACTCTATTTTTGATTACAGTTCTAGTAATTGCAGTCATTAGGGCTTCTTCGCCCAATTTACCCGATATAGAAACCAAGACTAGGCTTTTTGAAAATGAGGTAAATCCGCTTCATAAATTTGTTCCAGCATCACAAAAAAATAAATACAAAGGTGGATTTAAATCTTTTTTGGAAGAAAAAGATAGAGAGGATTCTGTGGCGAGGTTGAAAGGAAAAAAAATTATAGAGGATAGTTCTTTTATTAGAGCTGCTTTTTTTGATCCTTCTACAAATTATGCAGCAGCTATAAGCGATTTAAATGCAAATGCTGCAAAGCTCAATACAATTTTTCCGGTTTGGTTTTTTATAGATACGGTAGATAACAATAAAATAAATGCTAGAATTGATTCTGCTGGCTTAGCCATCATGAAAAAAAACAATCTTAGAATTTTACCCGTATTACAAAATTTCAATAGTTCCATAGTAGATTTTCAAGGATCTCTCATTCATACTATGCTAAATGATTCTACAAAAAGAAACCAATTTATTTACAACTTGGCTGATAGTATTTTAAAATATGATTTGCAAGGAATAAATATCGATTTTGAAAACCTAATAGAAAAAACAAACGAACCCCTAAGTAACTTTCAAAAAAAGTTATACGAAGTTTTTCATGCAAAAGGATTAATGGTTACGCAAGATGTAGCACCGATGGATAATGACTATGATTTTGAAAAACTACAAGCGTATAACGACTACATTGTATTAATGGCATATGATTTATACAGTGATGCGCAAAGCGGCCCAGGGCCTATATCACCACAAAAATGGATTGAAGAAGCCTTGGATGATGCCGCAAAAAAAATAGATAATAAAAAAATTATTTTAGGGCTAGCTGGTTATGGGTACGATTGGAGTGTAGATACAAATGGAAAACCATTGAAAGACCAAAATGGGAATTTTGTAAAAGACACTGTTTTAACTTATTCTGAGGCAATAGATAAAGCAAAGCTTGCAAATGCAACGATAGACTTTGACAATGACAATTATAACTTACATTTTAGTTATGCAAAAGAAGAAGATGACGGAGAAATTACAAATCATGTTGTTTGGTTTACTGCAGCACCCACTACATTTAATACAATGCGATTTGCAGATGAATACGGTGCTGCTGGTACGGCGCTTTGGGTTATTGGAAAAGAAGATCTTAGGATATGGAATTTTTACGGACGCAGTTTAACCAACGAATCTCTTCTACAAAAACCTTTCGATTATAATTTACTTAAATCTTTACCATTTGATATTAATCAAAAGCCTTCACATATTGGTGAAGGTGAATTGATACGAATATTGAATTCCCCACAAACTGGCTTAGCAAGCCTCGAGGTAGATAGCTCAGAGCAATTGATAACCGAACAGAAATACACACAACTTCCCTCTGGCTATGTATATGAAAAATTTGCAGAAGATACAGCTGATATAAAAAGAAAAAATAGCAACCATAAATTAATTTTGACATTTGATGATGGTCCAAGTGCCGAATACACACCCAAAATTTTAGATATTTTAGAACGAGAAAAAGTGCCAGCTACTTTTTTTATTGTTGGCATTACAGCTCAAGAGAACTTGCCTATTTTAAAAAGAATTTTTAAAGATGGTTTTGAAATAGGCAACCATACATTTACCCACAGCAATATTGCCAAAATGAGTCCGGAGCGATCGGAGTTGGAAATGAAATCTACTCGATTGATGATAGAGGCAGTGACTGGCCATAGTACGGTGCTTTTTAGAGCACCTTACAATGCGGATAGTGAGCCACAAACTTATGAGGAAATAGAACCATTGGCAAGAAGCAAAAAAGACAATTACATCAGTATTGGCGAAAGCATAGATCCAAATGATTGGAATATAAAAAATGGTACAAACGCAGATAGTATTTTTGATAGAACGATTCGATTGGCGAACGCAACAAACGGCAACATTATTTTGTTACATGATGCCGGTGGTAATAGAGATGCTACGATAAAAGCACTACCACGCATCATAAAATACTTTAGAGATAAAGGGTGTAAGTTTACCACAGTAGCTGACTTAATGGGCAAAACAAAAAACGATGTAATGCCTCCCGTTGTAAGAAGCTGGAAGCTTCGTTTCAATAATTATTTTATGAATGCCTATTATTGGATATCGCATGTTGTTTTTGCAATGTTTTTAGTAGGTATTTTTCTTTCTATATCACGCATTTTATTTATGGCAATACTTGCATCTACTCAAAAAAAGAGAGAAAAAAATATGCCCGCTAGTACAGAGCAACCTGGTGTAAGTATTATTGTACCCGCATACAATGAAGAAATAAATGCAGTAAGAACGGTAGAAAGTTTATTGCAACAAGATTATCCAAACCTACAAATTGTTTTTGTAGATGATGGTAGCAAAGACAGTACTTTTAAAATAGTAAGCGATTATTTTGCTAGCCACACAAATGTACAAGTAGTAACAAAAGAAAATGGTGGAAAAGCAACTGCATTAAACTATGGTATTAATATTGCAATCAACGATTTTGTTGTATGTATAGATGCCGATACACAACTGAAAAAAGATGCTGTATCGCAACTCATGAAAAAGTTTTATGCCAACGATGGAGAACCATTGGTAGGTGCAGTAGCAGGCAATGTAAAAGTAGGCAACGAGATAAATGTAATTACTAGGTGGCAAAGTATAGAGTATACAACATCGCAAAATTTTGATCGCTCGGCATTTGACCTACTCAATTGTATAACAGTAATACCTGGTGCCATAGGTGCTTTCAGAAAATCGGCCATTGCAGATGCGGGGGGATTTACTACCGACACCCTTGCAGAAGATTGTGACCTTACCATGAGAATGCACAAAAAAGGATACAAAATTAAAAATTGTCGCCAAGCAATTGCATACACAGAAGCTCCAGAAACATTTAAGCAATTTCTTAAACAAAGATTTAGATGGAGTTTTGGTGTAATGCAAAGTTTTTGGAAACATAGGGATGCATTTTTTAACCCAAAATATAAA
>JANMGS010000511.1:0-4820 GCA_031374745.1 Ferruginibacter sp.
AAATACCATTACCGAAAATAACATCAAGTAAATCTTCTTCATAAAAATATTTTTTGGCGATTAATTATTTGAAATAAACAATTACTATTAGTGTAACCTAAAATTAACAATTTGATAGCAATTATTTTTTATTCAAATATGAAAATAGGCATTTAAATTAAACTTAAAAAAAAAAGTTAAAATAAATCACAATAAAATAGAAGAAAAATCGTTATGATATGTGACACAACAGGCAATATATACCAACTATAACTAATGTAGAATATATAAATTATTTATACACAATCTCTATTGAATATCCTGCAATTTATCCAAGTTCTGTTAAGTGACTACCTAATTAAAAAGCCAAATAAAACTTACTAGCCAAAATCTATACGAAAGCTAACTATGTTTTAGTTATGACATCAAGTAGAGATTTAGTGGGAAATCTAATAACTATCTTACTAACCTAGTAGTAATACCCAAAAATAATATTCATTTCATCTTCACTAGTTAAGCCAAAACTTACGGGAATATTTTTAGTATTGTTATAGGTAACTACACTGGTTAAACCCTCGCCGGCATTGAGTTGTATGGGCGTTGCAAGATTTAAAGTAAGCGGGTGTTCCCAATCTGCATTTTCATATACCAATTCACCATTTCTGGTACCACCATAAATTTTTATTTGGAATTTTTCGCCCATTTTATGGTAGTGCGATGTAAGCATGATAACAGTTGTGGCAGTCGGAAAAGTAAAATTGGTCGTAATGGTTTTACGGGTGTTTGCCGGTATCGAGAAATTATAATTAGCAAAATTTATTGTTTTTGCTTCTTTGATAACAGAAGCGTGTGGAACCACATAAAAATTAATAAAATTCTCGCCTGTCAAACCGGTAGCCTGCCTGTTAAAATAATGTGCATTTAAATCGATGGCCGTAGCAGGTGGTAATTTTAAAGCTACGCCAACGGGGAATGTATAGGAAGCATTTACATCTGTACCGCCTCCCAGAAAAACATGGTTTTGCATGGAAATGTAAGTTGCTACATTTATACTACCATCTGGATTGTATAAATCTCTAAGCACATCTGCCACAGGCAACGTTGTAGCATTTTGAAAGCCATACATCACAAAATGATGGCTGTTTGGTCTGCCACGCATGATGTATTTGTTTATATAAACCGTAGCAGTATTGGGCGTATTTCTTCTAATAAAAACTTCTCTTTCGGTATTTGATACAACATTGAATGGATCTATTTTCATTTGAAACCCCTCTGGCCCAGCTGGAGGATCTAACGGAACAAATGGCTGTACACAAATGGTTTCATTTTTTAAAACAGCTTCATCTACTACGTTACCGGTTTTGGGAGCCCCTTTAATAATCCATTGTTTTATAAATTCAATTTCACCTGCCGAAAGGGAGCCACTGCCCAAGGGCATTTTAGCGCCATAATTTGTGGTACCATACCCTGCAGCGCAATCTACTTTGTAATACAACAAACTCTTTACATAATCGCCGGGTTTTACTCTTGTTAAACCATCGGTATTTGCATTGGTATTCTTTGAAGCTATGTTTACTAAATTTTCATATGCAACATTGGCTGTTAAAACTAAATTGTGTTGAAGGTATGTAGCATCGGTAGTAGCAGCATGACAACCACTTGTAGCACAAGAGGGGGTAAGAATATTTTCATTTATTAAAGCCCAAGTATCTTTTACTGCATCGCTGCTTTTGCTTTTTTTACAAGAAGAAAACAACACTGTCACACACAAAATACCAATGCAAAATGCGGCTAAGATAGTTTTCATACTTACATAATTTTGCTTAAATATACTAATTTATCTGGTGCGCCAATAGAAATGGTATGCATTTAAAATTAATGCTTTTTTTTAGGTACCAGTGATGACATCTTTTTGCCAGAGATGACATCTTTTAAAAAGATGTCATCTCTTAACAACAGAAACGGTAGCTACTTTTGGCTATTTCTTCCTAAAAAAAACCTTATGGGGTATCCCGGTAAAATCAGGCCTCCCCAAACCCCTCCACAGGAGGGGCCACAGCGAAAATTACGTTTTGTATAATTAATGAATTATTTCTTCCTGAAAAACAACCTTATCGGTATCCCCGTAAAATCGAAGTTTTCTCTTAATTTATTTTCTAAATATCCTTGATATGGTGCTTTTATATCATCTGGGTAATTACAGAAAAATGCAAATGTGGGAGAATGGGTTGGTAACTGGGTTACGTATTTAATTTTAATGGCATTTCCACGTACAACAGGCGGTTTTACTTGCTCAATGGCTTTCAGCATTACTTCGTTTAACTTGCTGGTAGGCACTTTGCGTTGGCGGTTTTCAAAAACCATTAATGCTGCTTCAATACTCTTTAACAAACGTTGTTTTTCTGTAACAGAAATAAATAAAATTGGTACATCGCTAAATGGTGCTAGGCGTTGTTTCAAATCTTTCTCAAAATCACGGGCAGTGTTGGTTTCTTTTTCTATTAAATCCCATTTATTTACCAACACTACAATTCCTTTCCCCTTTTTTACAGCCATCGAAAAAATAGCAAGGTCTTGCGCTGTCAATCCCTTTTCTGCATCAATCATCAGCATACAAACATTGGATTCGTCCAAGGCCTTTATAGCACGAATTACGGAGTAAAATTCGATATCCTCGTTTACTTTATTTTTCCTTCGAATACCAGCGGTATCTATCAAAATAAATTCCTTATTAAAAAGATTGTAATGTGTATGAATGGTATCTCTGGTTGTGCCCGCAATATCGCTCACAATGGTACGCTCCTGCCCTATCAAGGCATTGAGCAAACTGGATTTACCCACATTTGGTTGGCCAATAATGGCAAATTTTGGTATGTATGCTTCTTCTGCGGTTTCTTCTTTTTCTGCTGGCATCAATTCCACAATTGCATCAAGCAACTCTCCTGTGCCACTTCCACTAATAGATGACAAAAAGAAAATATGCTCAAAGCCTAAACTGTAAAATTCACTTGCCTCCAGCATACGAGCATGATTGTCTACCTTGTTTACCACCAAAAAAACAGGCTTGGTACTACGGCGTAAAATATCTGCCATGCTTTCATCTAAATTGGTAATACCTGCAACAGCATCTACCATAAAAATAATTACGTTGGCTTCGTCTATTGCTATGTGTACTTGCTTGCGTATTTCTCTTTCAAATACATCATCGCTACCTACAACAAAACCGCCGGTATCTATTACATTAAAAGAACGGCCAATCCATTCTGCTACGCCATATTGCCTATCTCTGGTAACACCACTCACGTCGTCTACAATGGCTTTGCGTTGCTCTAGCATACGATTAAAAAAAGTGCTCTTGCCTACATTTGGGCGTCCTGTTATTGCTACGGTAAATGACATTTTTTCTTAATTAATAATTTATAATTAATAACTAACGATTCCTTCAATTTCAAGAATCTGATTAATTATTCTAACATTCTATTCTGTTATAAAGCCACCATTGGCATATTAGCACATTTGCATATTTGCACATTACTAATATCCATATTCCCTCAAAAACAACTCATTATCCCTCCACTTAGGTCGCACTTTTACAAACAATTCTAAAAATACTTTGCCTCCAATAAATTCTTCGATATCCTTTCTAGCAAGCGTTCCCAGTTGTTTGATCATGCTTCCGCCTTCGCCTAGAATGATTCCTTTTTGCGTATCTCTTTGTACAATTATCTCTGCACGTATTTTTGTAAGCGTTGTTTTTTCTTTGTATTCCTGTACAACTACAGTTGTGTGGTAAGGCAGTTCTTCGTGGTACAATTGAAATATTTTTTCCCTCACCAGTTCTCCCACAAAAAACTTAACTGGCATATCGCTAATATCATCTCCTTCATAAAATGGATGACCTTCGGGTAAGTAAGTCAAAATAGTTTGTAACAATGCTGGTACGCCCGTATTTTTTAAAGCAGAAATTAGTACTACTTCTTTACAATAGGGTTGTGCTGAAAAAATTTGTTTTAGCTTTTCTAAATCCGCTTCATCTTTTACTTGATCTTTTTTGTTGAGCACTACTATTACGGGCGCTTTCAGTCTCAATTTTTGAAAAATTTCGTGGCTCTCTTCCACACCCTCACGAGCATCAGCCATTAGCAATGCTACATCTGCATCTTCCAAACTGCCTTTTACGGCTTGCATCATTTTTTCGTGCAATTTGTATTTTGGATCTATAATACCGGGTGTGTCGCTAAAGATAATTTGATAATCATCTGCCGTAAGGATGGCTTTTATACGATGCCTAGTTGTTTGTACCTTATGAGATACAATAGCCATTTTTTCGCCCATCAAAGAATTGAGTAAAGTGCTTTTACCTGCGTTGGGCTTACCAAAAATATTTACAAAACCTGCTTTCATTTTTTTAGATGCTTATTGGCTCACAGATTTAACTGATTTGCTCAAATTGTTATTTTAATAGCTCACAGATTTAACTGATTTGCTCAGATTGTTATTTTACTGGCTAACAGATTTAACTGATTTGCTCAGATTGTTATTTTGTTGGCTCACAGATTTAACTGATTTGCTCAGATTGTTATTTTATATCTATCAGATTTAACTGAAAAGTATTTACAAAAAATTAAAATGGATTACCGCAATCTAGCTGCGAAGAGATGGAGGAGGTAATCATTGTTTAACAACTAAATATTAAACAAACTTATTTTAAAAAGGCCCGGAAAAATTCCGAGCCTTTTCTTTGTTGCGAAGACCGGGATCGAACCAGTGACCTTCGGGTTATGAGCCCGACGAGCTACCGCTGCTCTACTTCGCCCTGCAAAAGTAAAGGTATTATGCTT
>JANMGS010000519.1:0-5485 GCA_031374745.1 Ferruginibacter sp.
TGAATGATGAAGTGATGAAAGCAGAAATCTTTGGCCCAATATTACCTATCATCAGTTTCAAAACAATGGATGATGCCGTCGCTATCATAAACCAACATAAAAACCCGTTGGCCATGTATGTATTTACAAAAAGCAGCGAAAAGGAGAAGCAATGGTTGAATGCAGTACCTTTTGGCGGCGGTTGTGTTAACAATGCTAGTTATCACCTTACCAATCATAACTTACCATTTGGGGGTAGGGGCACTAGTGGTACAGGCAACTATCATGGTAAATATAGTTTTGAAACATTCAGTCACAAAAAGGCAATTATGAAAACGTATACTTGGCTTGATTTGTATTTGAAATATCCACCGTTTACAGGGAGATTGGGATTTTTTAAGAAGATAATCAGGTAAAGCTTGCAAAAAGAATTTATGCTGCTACGCATTTTTTTTCCGAGAAGCCAGGAAGGCGAATATTTTTGCTTCGTAAAAAAATATTGCCAGCGGCAAAGGCTGCGGCCTTTTAGATTCATATAAGATTAAAATAGTACGACAATTTTTAAATAATTGAAAATAGGGGAGAACGCTTTACAGTCTTCTCGGCAAAAAATAAAATATGACAGGAAAGCAAACATTCATGAAATTCTTTTATCCTGCAATTGAAGCAGCAGGTAAATTATTTAAAGTAAATAGCAAAGTATTGTCATCGCAAACACCTGCTGCCACTTCGTTTTACGACTTAAAGGCAATAATGAACAATGGCAAGGAATATGATTTTTCGCTATTGCGTCATAAAAAAGTCTTGATTGTGAATACTGCATCCAACTGTGGTTATACTGCCCAATACGACGACTTAGAAAAATTGTATGGAATAGAAAAGGATAAACTTGAAATCATTGCTTTTCCGGCAAATGATTTTAAAGAACAAGAGAAGGATGACGACGAAACCATTGCCAATTTTTGTAAGATAAATTTTGGGGTAACTTTTCCTTTGATGAAAAAAACGGTGGTAGTAAAAAGGGAGGATCAAAGCAATGTATATAATTGGCTTACACAAAAAGAAAAAAATGGCTGGAACACGCAGGAGCCAACTTGGAATTTTTGCAAATACTTGATAGATGAAAATGGAAACCTTACGCATTTTTTTGAAGCATCTATATCGCCATTGGGTAAGGAAGTTACAGATGCAATAAACAGCTAGCCTATGTTTACAAAAGAAACCATTGAGCAATATTTTTTAAGCTACAAACATGCACTGTTGTTTTTATGCATAGTGGCTATTATTGCATTTATTGCTGCAGGTATTTTTTATTGGGTTGTAAAAAAAGAATATTTTAAAGGAATGGCAATTGGTATCGTAAGCTTGGGTTTTGCTTATGGTATGTTCGGCTACGGTAATTATGCCACTGTTGATAGATTGAGAAAAATCAATGTCTATAATTACGATTTACATCCGGAATATTTAAAAACAAAAGAGTTACCTCGTACTGCTAAGCTTAAAAAAACAATCGCCATAATTGGAATAGTGCATGTACTATTTCTAGCAATTGGTTTTTACCTGGCAAATTATTATTCAAAAAAAATGAAATACTTGTCTGGAATATTTACCGGTATTTTTTTGATGAGCATTATTGCTTTAGGGTTTTGCTATGTTGTAAAAAATAAAACAAAAGGGTATGAGCAGCGGATTGTGGAGTTTACAAAGGATATAAGAACGTAATTAAATGGATTGAGTGAATTTATTTAGAGGCATTTTTTCTAATTTTTTCTAACTCCTCTATATCTAATAAATCCTTAAGCCTGCCTGTGGCTTTTTTACAAGTAATTAAATGATTGTAATGTAAAAACTTTACTTCTATATTTTCTATTTCAGCTGTTACTGCATAGGTATAACATTCTTCGAACCCAATATTTTCTAGTCCTTTAACAGATGTCATAACATCTAATTTAAAGCCAAAATTTAATTGAAAATCTGTCCAACCTGGAATAAATTGCATGGTTTCTATTACATCATAATCTCCTGACCCTTGTTCTATCAAAGCTTTTCTTAATTTTTTTCTATTGTTTAAACTGTCTTCTATCCAAAGGTCAATGTCGTTAGTAGCTCTATTGTACCCATGAAGATTTGTAGCAAATCCACCAATCATTATATATCGAACTTGATTTGTGTTTAGGCTTCTCCAAAGTGAAAGTATATCTTCATCTAATATGTCCATTTTTTACTCTCCTTTCATTTTAGGCGAAGAAATTACTTTGGCGTTTGTTATCGTTTTTGAAATTTTAATTAATTTCATAAGTATATAAAACCTTTCTGTGTAGGTTGTATTTGCTGCTGCTTGTAGTCGGGCATTCTCTAAAGCTTCTTTAGATGAATATATTTTGTAAGGAGACTTATCCATATTCAAATTTACAAATTTTTTTAAGGTGGAACGTACCACTGCTCAAAAATGATTTATAGCTGAAGAGCGGCGGGACCTGCCTTGCCGGCAGGCAGGTAGTAGTGGAAATCCTTTTTGTTCGCCTTTTAACGAAAAAAAGACCTGCCTGTCGGGAGACTGGTTGTAAAGAATAGCTCCCGCAAAAAAAGCGGGACAGGCCGAACAAATGCTCAGAAAAGATTCTTAGCTCAACGTCAAAAAAATTAAAAAGCTTTAAAATGCCAAAAGAAAATCTTGTGTCTACAATCTAACTTTCTTACATCTAATTACAGCGGACATTTCTCATGATAATCTATCAATTCTATGGGCGTTCTTTCGAAGCTATAATCTTTGTAGTGAGACGTTATTTCATCCAATACTTCGTGAATTTCGTTAGGATGGTTAAGGGTTACAAGACGTAAACGGAAATCTTTAATACCTGGTAAACCTTTTAAATAATTGGTATAATGCCTGCGCATTTCGTTTATACCAACAACGGAGCCTTTCCATTCTATAGAACGATCAAGGTGTTTTTTGCATACGGCAATACGCTCTTCCAAAGTTGGAGAAGGCAATATTTCGCCTGTGGCGAGGTAATGTTTTATTTCCCTAAAAATCCAGGGGTAACCAATGGCTGCACGGCCAATCATGATACCATCTACACCGTATCTTTCTTTGTATTCTTTTGCTTTTTGAGGACTATCAATATCGCCATTGCCAAACACAGGAATGGTAATGCGTGGGTTGTTTTTTACTTTTGCAATTAGGCTCCAATCGGCCACGCCCTTATATAGTTGACTGCGTGTGCGCCCGTGAATGGATATGGCTGCAACGCCTATATCTTGCATGCGCTCGGCTACCTCTTCTATGTTTTTTGTACTATCATCCCAGCCCAACCTTGTTTTGATTGTTACTGGTAGTTTGGTACTAGCGATTACAGATTTTGTAAGGCGCTCCATCAAATCTATGTCTTTTAAAACACCAGCACCAGCACCTTTTAGCGCTACTTTTTTTACGGGGCAACCATAATTGATGTCTATAAAATCTGGATTCACCGCTTCGCAAATGGCAGCACTTTGTCCCATAGCTTCTTCATCGCCTCCAAAAATTTGTATGGCAAATGGGCGCTCTTCTTCCGAAAAATCGAGTTTCTTCAAACTTTTTATCGCATCTCTAATAAGTCCTTCGCTGCTGATGAACTCGCTATACATTAGGTCTGCGCCGTTGTCCTTACAAACTGCACGAAAGGGTGGATCACTCACATCTTCCATGGGTGCAAGTAAAAGCGGAAACTCGGGTAGTTGTATGTGACCTATTGATGGCATAGTAAAGTAATAAGTTTAAAAGTAGACAAGGTTTTTACTTAAGTCTGCTTTATTTTCAAATAATGTGCAATACCACTAATAACAAACTAAATCTTCTAAAAGTGGGAATTGAGTATATTGCGTGCAAATTTACATTAAAAGTTTTAAGGCATGGATTACAAAAGCGTTAAAGGTTATTCCGGTTGGACACAAATGGGCTTTTTGTTTGTGTTTTTGGGCTTAGGATTTATTGTGGCTGGTGGTATACAAGCATTATTAACCATGCAAATGTTGCCTAGTGGTACTAAAATGACCGACACGGAGGCAATAATGAAAGCCATGCTTGCACCAGAAAATATAAATTTGACTAGAACTTTACAGGTGTTGAGTACGTTGGGATTGATGTTTATTCCTGCTTTATTGTGGAATTATGTAAGCAATGGAAAAAGTTTGTTGTGGTTAGGTTTTAGTAAATACTTGAATGGTTGGCAGATTGTACTCGGTTTTATGATTATATATGCTGCTGCTTTGGTAGCAGCTCCATTGGCTGATATATCTAAATCTATTGTTGCACATTTTCCTAGTTTGGATGCTATGGCAAAAAAGATGGAAGATACTTACAATGCCCAAACTATGGCAATGAGTAATCTTAAAAACGTACCCGAGTATATTACAGGGTTGTTTATAATGGCATTTTTTCCAGCTATGTTTGAAGAAGTATTTTTTAGAGGTGCCATGCAAAATTTTTTGGTAAGATGGTGGAAAAATCCGTTGGTAGCCATTATAGTTACTTCCGTTATTTTTAGTTTGATACATATGTCCATCTATCTTTTTTTGAGTAGAATGGCGCTGGGGTTTGTACTAGGTTTGATGTTTTACAAAACAAAAAATATTTGGGTAAATATATTTGCGCATTTTATAAACAATGCCATTGTACTTACCATGCTTTTTGTGGGACGCAAAAAAATGGGCAAAATAAGTGTTTCAGACATGGATCAAAATTTCCATTGGAGTATAGGTTTGGCGGGAGTGATAGTATTGGTGGGTCTTTTCTTTTTGCTAGATAAATATGCTGCAAAAAACAAAGCAAGGATAGAAGCACAAGAAAGATTGCTGATAGCAGAAGCCGATCCGTATAGTGGTATTGCAAACAAAGAAAATTATTAAGATGGCATTGAATAAAGCAGTTTTTAAAACAAGGGCGTTGACAGCATTGGTATTTGTAGTAGTAATGCTAGGAGGGTTGATGTGGAATATGTGGAGTTTTTTAATTCTTTTTTCAGTGATTCATTTTGGAGCTTGGTTTGAATATTTGAAACTGACAGAAATAATTTATAAAACAAAAATTGACATTGTAATAAAATATTTTTTTGCGATTTGTGGATTTACCTTGTTTATTGTGATTGGTTTTCAACATTGGGGAGCAGATATTTGGAAAGATGTTTTTGGAATTAGGATAAGTTATAAATTAATTACTTGGCTAATAATGTTTATGTGCTTATTAATTTTCATTTTCCAGAATAAGCAGATTGTATTCGATGCAAAAAAGATGATGATGTTAGGTTTTTTATATATCACCATCCCATTAGCAATGTTTTTATTTTTAAAAGATAGATTTCACTTTACTTTTTATGAAGAGTCAGCTAATGTTTTAGGTACAGTAATCCCATGTTTCATCATCTTCTCCATTTGGATAAACGATACCATGGCATATATAGTAGGTTCATTCATTGGCAAAACGCCCTTTTCTAAAATTTCGCCCAAAAAAACATGGGAGGGTACT
>JANMGS010000610.1:0-1776 GCA_031374745.1 Ferruginibacter sp.
TTGTCTGCGTCTTTACCAATAAAAACCCGATGGGCAAAAGCAGGGTCACTATTAGCAGGCTCCAGAAGTTGTTTTAGTTTAGCATCTCTCTCTGGCCCATTAGGTAATTTTTCTGTTTCCTTGTACATACGGCGAAACGCGGGGTAAGGTGGACTGTTATGCCAATCATCTACATATAAACCTGTTTTCCTGTCGCCGTTATCATCAAGATATTGTAAATACAGCACCTGGTTTTGATTGTATTGGTCAAAAGAAAAATGCCCTGATGCAAAATACTTTCCACTACTATCTTTTCTTCCAGAAAATACAAGCCCCCCGCATTCAGTGGCTTCGTCATCATAAAATATTAAACCACCACGGTTGCCTCCTGGAATTCCAAAAGGTTTTCCGTGATTCAAATTTGCAGGTGATTTTTCAACATTGGAAAGTACTAATCTGGGTAGTCCATTGGGTTCAACAATATTTATCCGATTTGCGGTAAGTTCCTCTACAGTTAACTGTTCTCTCTTGCTGTCCATTTTAAAAATTAAGAACAAGGCTATTAAAAGTAAAATGGACGACAGCATTGCATATGCCGATAAAAACCGTATTTGCTTCTGAATTTTATCTAGGCTATCAATCATAAAAAAATATTTTTCGTAAAATAAAAAGTCGTTTTAAATATTCGTTGCTGTATATTTTATTGTTGGTAATATACTTGCCAGATGATATTTACAGCAACTATTTCCTCAACGGAATGAAGCTAACTTCCTGCTATTCATTGTGGTTTTACCGTGGCGCCGAATATTCCACAAATCAATTACGGTAAAACTTTTAGCAGGAACGAAATCCATAGCTATAGTTTCCTTTACGATAGTGGTTAATTCATTTGATTGTTCTTTGCTTATGTTGGCAAAGTTGAAACCTGTTTCTTTTTTCATAATGCGTTAATTTTTATTTTTTTATTATTTTTTTATGATGCAAAACTACCTTGGCTTTTAACACCTCAACGGACGGTCCAGTGTCAGATACGGACAGTTACTATCATAAGCTTTCCCTTAGTATCACACAACTGCAGTTATAGCCGAAGGCTTGAATCCTTTTACGACCAGATAAACACCCAACGAAAACTCAAATAGCGCAACCGGAATGGCAAAAAGCCCAGCCAATGGTGCATGTTGCCCAATGATGCCGAATTGTATAGCGAAGTAGCCTATGAGAAGTACGGGACCTCCAACAATACCAATAAGCGAAAGCCCACGAGGTACCAAGCGTGAATGGTAGAGCAGGAATCCAAGCAACAGGTCGCATATGGCTGGCATGAAACTTTGCCCAAGTAAAAAAATACGGTCATAAAGCGCAACCAAAGCATGACTGGTTGCTAATGCTTCTGTACCAGCTCCGGTCTGCCGCATACTCACCATTGATAACAGGAACGCTACTCCAACGAAGATGGTCCCCGATTCCAATATCCTGGCGGCTACGAGACCCAATGAAGTAGTTTCATTCTGCTTCCTAAGTACAGGATACAGCACAACAGCGGTACCAATACCGGCTAGGGCTACAATGATCTCTAGAATTCCGCCAATGATAGCGGAAGTATCAGGGCCAGCACCGAGAATGTAGCCAGCACTTTTTACTGGACCATAAATAGCAAGGGTTGGAATGGATACAAATGTGAGCAGGTAAAGCACTCCTACCAGCAATGAAGTTTTTCTGAGTGAGCTCATCGGCTTTCGTAGTATTGTCTTATCTGCAACGATTGTGGTATGGCTGTTTTTATTCATTTTATTAAAA
>JANMGS010000628.1:0-5947 GCA_031374745.1 Ferruginibacter sp.
TAAATCTTTTTTTAAGACTAAATTCAAAATCAGCAGATTGTAAATGCATCCTACTAATACTGGGTAGATTTTTTTTATAAAGTATTTAAAAATGATGTAATGCATATTATATTAATAGTGAATATGTAATGATAGTTATAAATATTTGGCATCTCGTTATTTTATAAATGTTGTCTTCGCCCAATCCGATTGTAGTCTGCCAGCTTCAATAAGAGAAATGGCTTCCACATTCTCAACTTGGTAGCATGGTCGATTGTAAAGAATTCATTATAACAGTATCTGTTACACAATAAAAGATGAAAAGGAACTATTGAAAAGTACGACCTGCATTTGCCGGCCGGCATGCGCCAATAAAGTGGACTATAGCTCCTTCTTTGTTCACTTAAAAAAGCCATCCATATTTTTTTAAAAAAATATGGATGGCTTTAAAATAATTATAAACTAAAAAGTATCACAGACTAAAGTCCCTCCCCTGGAGGGACCTGCCTATCGCAGGTAGGTTTAGGGAGGCTACATATTTTCAATAATCCCTGCAATGCCCTGCCCGCCACCTACACAAGCCGTAACGATCCCATATTTTTTGTTAAGGCGCTTCATGTCATTTACTATTTGTATGGTAAGTTTACAACCAGTGCATCCAAGCGGATGGCCGAGTGCAATAGCCCCTCCATTTACATTTACGATAGCCGGATTTAACCCAAGTTCACGAATTACTGCCAATGATTGTGAAGCAAAAGCCTCGTTTAATTCAAATAAATCAATGTCATTTAATGTCATACCAGCTTGCTTTAGAACCTTAGGAACCGCTTCTACAGGACCTATGCCCATAATGCGAGGGTGTACCCCAGCACTAGCGCAATTTACCAAGCGTGCAATGGGTTTAAGTCCCAATTCGTTTACCATACGCTCACTCATTACCAATACAAAAGCTGCGCCATCACTGGTTTGTGAGCTATTACCTGCGGTTACAACACCTCCTGCAGCAAAAGCTGGTTTTAGTTTTGCCAAGCCCTCAATGCTGGTATCTGTTCGCACGCCATCATCGGTATCTACTATATATGATTTTGTTTTTCTTTTGCCAGCTTCATCTACATAAACCTGCTCTACATTTATAGGTAAGATGCCGCTTTTAAAATAACCTTCTTTGATAGCGTTTGCCGCTTTTACATGGCTATTGTAACTGAATAAATCTTGGTCTTCGCGGCTTACGTTGTATTCGCTTGCTACCGCTTCCGCCGTAAGACCCATACTCAAATAATAATCTGGTTCGTCTTTGGCAATGCTATATGCTGGTACCGTTTTCCAACCTGCAGTAGGCACCAAGCTCATGCTCTCAGCACCACCTGCAATAAAACATTCGCCCATGCCGCTGCGTATTTTTGCTGTAGCCATAGCAATAGCTTCCAACCCACTTGCACAATATCTGTTGATGGTAATACCTGGCGCACTAAATCCAACCGCCTTTGCAGCAATAATACGACCCACCTGTAACCCTTGCTCAGCCTCGGGTACAGCATTTCCTACAATTACATCATCTACTCGTTTTGCGTCTAGCTGTGGCACGGTGGCCAATAAACCTTTTATTACATCTATCGCCAAATCATCTGGTCTGGTAAATCTAAAACCACCTTTTTTACTTTTCGTAATGGCAGTTCTAAAGCCTGCTACAATGTATGCTTCTTGCATGATTATTTTTTTTGAAAACAAACTATGGACAACATACCACAGTTTAGTTCGTTATTATTTAAAATTCTTTTTTTGGCTTTCAATATTGAATCTTTATTCAATCCCGCAATTCTGCGGGATTCGGTCTATTCGCTGTACCTCCTCCGCCATAGGCGGAGGAGGTGCCGCTTCTATCCCGCACGTGTCCCGCACACTTTTGTCGGGAGCTCTTCATCATTTTATCTTTTCCTGTCTGCCGTCAGGCAGGTTCAACTTTCATTGAAGCGTAAGGAAATCTTACATCATCAATCTAAAGTCTTAAATTTAAAATGGTTGTTTATGCAACTTCCTTAACCAAAGATATAAATTTTAAGTTACTTTCAAAAAAATGATAAGTTATCTTTGCGCCCGTTATGTACAAAATCATCCGTAGTATTTTATTTATGTTCGATGCCGAAAAAGTGCATCATTTCTCCATGAATGGTTTGAGGCTCCTTTGTAAAGTAAAGTTTATAAAGAATTTGATAGCTAGGCAATTTAGTGGTTGCGAGTTGCGGGTTGGAAGTTACGGGTTAACCAACTCGAAACCCTCAACCTATAACCCGAAACTTTTAGATATTCCTTTCAAAAATCCAGTTGGTTTAGCTGCCGGCTTCGATAAAAATGCCAAATATTTAAATGAATTGGAAACACTCGGTTTTGGTTTTGTAGAAATAGGTACCGTAACACCACTGCCACAAGATGGAAACCCAACCCCGAGATTATTTCGTTTGCCAAAAGATAAGGCACTTATTAATCGTATGGGGTTTAATAATGATGGTGTAAATGTAGTGGTACAAAGATTACAAGCTTGGCAAAAAAGAAACGAGAAACGTGAAATGAGAAACGAACACCAAACAACAAACACCAAACAATTAATAGTGGGTGGCAACATTGGCAAAAACAAAATAACCCCCAACGAAACAGCTTGGAAAGATTATGAAATATGTTTTAAAGCCCTACACGATTATGTAGATTATTTTGTTGTAAATGTTAGTAGCCCCAATACGCCCGGTTTAAGGGAATTACAAGAAAAAGAACCGCTCAAAAAAATACTTACCCATTTACAGGCACTCAATATAAATTTTACAACGCAAAAACCTATTCTTTTGAAGATTGCACCAGATCTTACACAAACACAAATAGACGATGTGATAGATTTGGCAAAAGAAATAAATTTAGACGGGCTTGTTGCAGCAAACACTACCATTGATAGAACTCAACTCGTAACCCCTAACTCGAAGCTCGAAACCATTGGTGCTGGCGGCTTAAGCGGATTGCCACTAAAAAGCAGGGCTACCGAAATGGTAAGGTATATTAGCCAAAAGACAAATGGCTCCATTCCTATCATTGC
The DNA here is from genome assembly GCA_031374745.1 of Ferruginibacter sp. Classification (GTDB taxonomy): domain Bacteria; phylum Bacteroidota; class Bacteroidia; order Chitinophagales; family Chitinophagaceae; genus Ferruginibacter. Next base: position 3,059 of record JANMGS010000628.1, read on the forward strand.
TAGCGGGGGTATTTTTACAGGACCAGATGCAGCAGAAAAGCTAGCGGCAGGGGCAAGCCTTGTACAAGTGTGGACTGGCTTTGTGTACCAAGGGCCAGCTATAGTAAAAAAAATATCCTCGTATCTTGCAGCGGTTAGAAGTTAGAAACATGATTTTGAACACAAGACACTGAAAAATAGATTTTTGATAAATATCATTTTTCAAACAAATTATTAATTTTAAAATTTAGTCCCCTCTTGGGATAATGGTCATTTATGGAACATTTATTTACATCGGAAAGTATCATTAGTTTTTTTGTACTCGTAATTTTAGAAGTTGTTTTAGGAATTGATAATGTAATTTTTGTTAGTATTATCATCAATCGTTTGCCGCAAAGCAAAGAAAAAGCAGCAAGAAGAATGTGGATGATTACTGGCATTATTGTAAGAAGCATACTGCTTTTGGGGCTAGGTTGGTTGCTTTCACAAAAGGGGAAATCATTGTTTACCATTGCTGGTAAGGGGTTTGATCTTGCTAGTTTGGTAATGCTTTTAGGAGGATTATTTCTTATATACAAAACGGTTAGGGAAATTCACCACAAGTTAGAGGGCGAAGATGAAAATACAGTAGGAGGGAACAAACCTGCCTTGTCATTTGGAAAAGCAATACTGCAAATAATGCTCATAGATATGGTATTTTCTTTTGATAGTATTATTACAGCAGGTGGTACGGCAGAATATGTAGAAATAATGATTGCAGCCGTTGTAATTGCAATGTTTATTATGTTTTTATTTAGCCCTAAAATTTCAGCTTACATACACAAACACCCTTCTTTAAAAATGTTGGCATTGTCTTTCTTAGTAATGATAGGGCTTACATTGGTTATAGAAGGTTGGGATAGCGTGAAAGCGCACGACCTTCACCTAAAAAATTATGTTTACTTCGGTATGGCATTTTCTTTCTTAGTGGAAGTACTCAATATTATAATGGCCAAAAAAAGTAAAAAGCGTAAAGTAGTACAATTGAATGAGCCAGTTTTAAAAGAAGAAGTGGAAGAATATTCTGATAATGCTCATTAATCCTTAATAAATACAAAGAAGGGTGGCAGCCACTAATGCTGCCGTTTCGGTACGCAAGCGGGTATCGCCAAGTGTAACTGGTGTAAAATTATTTTCTAGAGCCACAGCAATTTCGTGTGGGGTAAAATCACCTTCTGGGCCAATAAGAATCGTTGAGGAGTTGAAGGGTTGAAGGGTTGAAACGATGTTTTTTAATGAATGCTTATTTTCTTTTTCGCAATGTGCAATAAATTTGTTTGCAGATACTACTGACTTTATATACCCTACATACTTTTTTGGTTCTTCCAAAATGGGTAACCATGCCTGTTGAGATTGTAACATGGCACTTACCAAAATGCCTTTCAATCTATCCATCCGTAAATGTTGTTTCTCTGTTCTTTCACACATCAGCAATACGATTTCGGTTACCCCTATTTCGGTTGCTTTTTCTAAAACCCACTCAAGCCTGCTGTTGTTTTTTAAAGGAGAAATAGCTATACAAACTTTATTTGCAGAGCTTTCTTCCTTGGTTTTTTCTACTATTTTTACGGTGCATTTTTTCTTGTGTGCATCTGTTATTTCTGCTAAAAAAATGTTTCCTAACCCATCTGTAAGTTTTAGCTGCTTGCCTTCCTGCATACGCAATACCTGTACAATGTGCCTGGAGTTTTCTTCGTTTAATACCGCAATATCAACTGTTGGCGAAATTGGATCTGTATAGAAAAAAGGTAAGGGCATAATTAATTAAAAATATTGATTGATTTTAAACAGGCTTATCATTTTTATCATCAACCCATAATTCTTTATACTCATCCTTCCATTCAAATTTAAAACGGCGATGGCTCCACAAATAATTTGCTGGGTCTTGTCTAATTGTTTTTTCTAAAATATCTCTATAAAGGCAAGTAAGTTCTCCTTCTTTTGTTGCTGCCCCATGTTCGCAAAGTAAGGTCGATTCAAATTCGTAGAAGCCTCTTTTTACTTTTTTAAATCCGGTGTAAACCACTGCAGCGTCTTTTTTTATCGCACCTTTTTCGGGGCCAGTAACAAAGGGTGTTGGTCTTCCAAAAAAATTGATCCAATAGCCCGTAGCAGGGTTACTAGGGTTTTGATCTGCAGCTAATGCAAACATATATTGTCTATTAAAAACGGAATGTATTTTACTTTTAAATTCTGGCGCACCCACCATTACAGTTCCGTACCTGCTACGCAAGTTGTAAAAGATTCTATCCAAGGCTTTATTGGATATAGGTATGTACACACCTACAAAAGGAATTTTTAAATTGATGGAATATAACAAATTTGCATATTCCCAATTAAATTGATGCCCAGCCATTAAATTTATATTATATCCTTTGTCAATTAAACTATTTATGATGTCAAATGTTCCCGTACTTCTTTTTAACAACTGTTTTTTTGATATTGAAATAAATTTGAGTGTTTCTATAAACGCATCTGTAAAGTATTGGTAAAATTTTTTCGCAATTTTAATTCTTTCTGCTTCTGTTTTTTCGGGAAATGCAATGCGTAAATTATTGAGTACAATATCTTTTCTATATCTAATAACGTGATACAGTAAAAAAGCAAAAAAATCGCTAATGCCATATAAAATGAAAAATGGTAACAGAGAAAATAAATATAATATCGGATAAATAATATAATACATGTTTGTTTATTAATGTTGCAATTTAAGATAGCTTTTGTTTATATCTCAAAAATTAAGAAAAAGATTAATGATGTTATGCTGTACAAGTGAGCCTCATCATTGGTAGATACCATGATGTCATAAAAAAGAAGTGCCCAAAAACCAACGTTACAAAATGGTATTCTGCAAAATGGCTTGCTTGTTCG
>JANMGS010000637.1:0-5476 GCA_031374745.1 Ferruginibacter sp.
GTACCTTCTGGCTATGCAGCAAACGAACCAGGTAACAATGATATAGGGGTTATTTCACCAACTGCTGCTATTTCATCTATGCCATTCACAGCAACAGAATCAATGAATGCATTAAAGTTTTTTTATTATAAACTAGGTGATAAACTCTGGGGGCAATATGGCTTTTACGATGCTTTTAAATTGAGCGATCCATGGTTTGCTAATTCAAATATTGCCATAGACCAAGGGCCTATGATTGTAATGATAGAAAATTACCGAACCGGTTTGCTTTGGAATTTGTTTACCAGTGCACCCGAGGTAAAAGCAGGATTATTATCATTGGGTTTTACCGCACCTTATCTATAAAAATATGAATGTAAAAAATGTACATATTGCGATATTTTTTTTAATACTGTTTGTTGCTATAGAATCTTGTGCTCAAAAAAATACAGCAGTATTTCCTACAATGGAAATGTTGCCTGCTTCCGATACGGCCATTTTTAGAATAGTACAGCAGCAAACCTTTCAATATTTTTGGGATGGAGCAGAGCCGGTAAGCGGTTTGGCCAGAGAACGTTTTCATGTAGATGGCGTTTACCCAGACAATAATAAAAATGTGGTAACAAGCGGTGGCGCTGGTTTTGGTGTAATGGCCATCTTAGTGGGCATAGAAAGAAATTTTATAGCAAAAGAAGCAGGGAGAAAACAATTGGAAAAAATTGTTGGTTTTTTAGAAACAGCAGATCGTTTTCATGGCGCATGGCCGCATTGGTGGAATGGAGAAACAGGAAAGGTAAAGCCATTTAGCAAATACGACGATGGGGGCGATTTGGTAGAAACTTCGTTTATGTTACAAGGTTTATTGTGTGTACGACAATATTTTGCCAATGGCAATGAGGAAGAGAAAAAGTTGGCAGCAAGAATTGATAAACTTTGGAAAGCAGTAGAGTTCGATTTTTACAGAAACAATAAAAATGTTTTGTATTGGCATTGGAGTCCCAACAATGGGTGGAAAATGAATTTTGCGGTACATGGTTACAACGAATGTTTGATCATGTATGTATTGGCAGCATCATCCCCTACACATGGCGTGCCTGCTGCTGTATACCACGAGGGATGGGCTGAAAATGGAAAGATAAAGGGTACATCTACTTACGAGGGATATACTTTAAATTTGAAATACCAAGGCAATCCGCCACAGGGAGGCCCTTTATTTTGGGCACACTATTCTTACCTTGGTTTAGATCCTCGAGGCTTACAAGATAGCTACGCAAATTATTGGGAAGAAAACAAAAGCCTTTCGCTCATCAATTACAAATGGTGTGTAAACAACCCAAAAAACTTTAAAGGGTATGGGGCAAACAATTGGGGGCTAACGGCAAGTTATTCTACCGATTTTTACAATGCACATGCACCCAATATGGAAAACGATTTGGGTGTAATATCACCTACCGCAGCCTTGTCATCCTTTCCGTACACACCCACACAATCTATGGCAGCCATGAAACACTGGTATACCAATATGAAAGATAAAATTTGGGGACCGTTTGGTTTTTACGATGCATTTAGCGAAGAAAAAAATTGGTATGCACCAAAATATTTGGCTATAGACCAAGGACCAATTGTGGTGATGATGGAAAATTATAGAACAGGATTGCTATGGAAATTATTTATGAGTTGCCCCGAAATACAAAATGGTTTAAAGAAATTAGGATTTAAGAGCCCATATTTTCGATAATGGTATTTATTTTTCAATAATCAAATTTACAAATACATAAAAAATTTTTTAATGAAGAAAATATTGCTTGTCTTGCTTTTATTTGTTGCTGTAAATACAATGGCACAAAAAAATGCCGATGCTAAAATGGATCTTTTTGTAAGCGCACTAATGAAAAAGATGACTACTAGCGAAAAAATTGGTCAGCTAAATTTATTAACGCCTGGTGGTGGCGTGGCCACAGGCGCAGTAGTAAGCAGCGATGTAGAAAAGAAAATCCGAGATGGAAATGTTGGCGGATTATTTGGCGTAATAGGTGTAGATAAAATAAAAGTTGCACAAGATTTTGCCGTGCAAAAAAGCCGTTTGAAAATTCCCCTAATTTTTGGTTCCGATATCATACACGGTTACAAAACAATATTCCCTATACCGCTTGGTCTTTCTTGCAGTTGGGATATGCAAGGTATAGAAAGCAGCGCAAGAACAGCAGCCATAGAAGCAACCGCCGATGGGCTCTGCTGGAATTTTTCTCCAATGGTAGATATAGCCCGAGATGCACGCTGGGGGCGTATTGCAGAAGGTGCAGGAGAAGATCCATACCTCGGCTCACAAATTGCCAAAGCGATGGTAAAAGGTTATCAAGGGAATGATTTGGCAAGAAATAATACCATGATGGCTTGTGTAAAACATTTTGCATTGTATGGTGCTGCAGAAGCTGGTAGAGATTACAATACGGTAGACATGAGTAGAGTGAAAATGTACAACGAATATTTACCGCCTTACAAAGCAGCCATAGATGCTGGTGTAGGTAGTGTAATGAGTTCTTTTAATGAAATTGATGGTATTCCGGCAAGTGGAAATAAATGGTTGCTTACAGATTTACTTAGAAAGCAATGGGGGTTTAATGGATTTGTTGTGTCTGATTACACATCGGTAAACGAAATGATAGATCATGGCATGGGTGATTTACAAACTGTTTCGGTTTTATCATTAAAAGCAGGGCTCGATATGGATATGGTGGGAGAGGGTTTTTTATTGACTATTGAAAAATCATTGAAAGAAAATAAGGTAACGATGCAAGAAATTGATCAAGCTTGTCGCCGTATTTTAGAAGCTAAATATAAGCTTGGTTTGTTTGAAAATCCTTACCGCTATCTTGATGAAAGCAGGGCAGCAAAAGATATTCTTACTGCACAAAGAAGAAAAGAAGTAAGAGAAATGGCAACCAAATCATTTGTATTATTAAAGAACAACAACCAAGTACTACCATTAAAAAAAGCTGGAACGATTGCGCTTATTGGTCCATTGGCAAACGATCAAAGCAATATGCTAGGTACATGGGCTGTTTCTGGGGATTCAAAATTTGCTATCCCTGTAATGGACGGTATCAAAAATGTGGCAGGTACGGGTGTGACTATTTTGTATGCAAAAGGAGCCAATATATCTGACGACATAAATTTTGCAAAAAAAGTAAATGTTTTTGGCACCAGAATAGATATAGATAAGCGCTCTGCCGATGAAATGATTGCAGAAGCGATAGAGGTTGCTAATAAATCTGATGTAGTAGTAGCCGTGGTAGGAGAAGCATCGGAAATGAGTGGAGAAGCTGCCAGCAGAACTGATATAACCATACCCGAAAGCCAAAAAAAATTGATAAGAGCATTGGCAAAAATAGGTAAGCCATTGGTATTGGTAACCATGAGTGGAAGACCACTTGCTTTAGTAGAAGAAAACAATTTGGCTACGGCTATCTTGCATGTATGGCACGCAGGTACCGAGGCCGGCAATGCCATAGCAGATGTGTTGTTTGGCAATTACAACCCCGCCGGAAAACTCTCTGTTTCTTTTCCAGTAAATGTAGGGCAAGTACCCATTTATTATGCACAAAAAAATACGGGCAGACCATCTACCGATGATTCTCCAAAATTTAAATCCAATTACCTTGATGCACCCAATGCTCCCTTGTTTCCTTTTGGATATGGTTTAAGTTATACCAGTTTTTCTTATGGTAATATTGAATTAAACAAAACTGCTATGAAAAAAAATGAAAGTATTACCGCTTCTATTACTGTAACAAATACGGGTAGTTATGATGGAGAAGAAGTGGTGCAGTTGTATGTAAGAGATATGGTAGGCAGCATTACAAGACCATTGAAAGAATTAAAAGGATTTCAAAAAATTATGTTGAAAGCAGGCGAGTCCAAAAAAGTAAATTTTATTATTACTGGAAATGATTTAAAATTTTACAACAGTGCGTTGCAATTTGTAAACGAGCCCGGCGATTTTAAATTGTTTATTGGCTCCAATTCAAAAGAGGTAAAGGAGGCTGGTTTTAAGTTGCTGTAATGTAAAGAAAGTAAAAATATTTCATAATTAAAAGTGCCTATTCATCATTTGAATAAGCACTTTTTTATTTCAAGTTTAAGCTGTTTTTTGAGCTGTTTTTTAAAACGGTTATTTTATTTTAAAACGCATTCCTACATACACAACTCTTCCATTTACAGGCCCCCAAACCATAGAGCCATCAAAGTATTTGCTGAATGGGTTGTTGCCATCTATGAAAAGATTTTGTTGTGTATAGTTGGTTAAATTTTCGGCACCAACATATACATCCCATTTACTACCCAATTGCTTGCTTACTTGCCCACTCATTTGTATAAAGGAGGGAGAGTAATCTTTCATTCGTTTGTCAATCGGATTTGCATTTGTGGTAGGTAATCTTTTTTTACTAAGCCATTGTATTGTGTAATCAAATTTCCATTTATTATTGGTTTCATACGCAAGGTTTATAAAAGCCCTGTGTTTTGCTTGAAGGGGTTTTTCCAGCACATTGCCACTATAGTTTGTTTTTACATCAAGCCAGCGATAAGCCAATCTCACATCAAACTTCTTAAACAATTCATAATTGAATTCGGCTTGTACACTATTGCTGTATGATTGCCCAACAAGATTGTAAATATTTATTTGTTGTGGGTTTGCATCAATATCTACCACAGCTTGGTTTTTAAAAATGGTACGATATGCATCAATACTTACCGTTCCTGCATGATTGTTTAATTTGAAATTGTGCACCAAATTAAAACCGGTATTCCAAGCTTTTTCTTGATCAAGTCCAAAACCGTATGAAGAAATAGGATTGCTAATAGTTAATACTCTAGAACTTGCCAATAGACCTGTATTTTCTGCTATAACATTGGCTGTTCTGGTTCCACTACCAATTGAAAAACGAAGGTTTGTCTTGGGTGTAAAATCGTATTTTACATGCAATCGGGGAGTGGTTATCCATTTATATTGGTTGTGATAATCAAACCGAATACCTGCTATGGCCGATAATTTTTCGTTGGCGGTATAGGTATATTCAAAAAATGCACCAGGTACCATTTCTGTTCTTTTGAAATGAATAGCATTAAAGTCTTCGTTGTAATAATCATTCATAAAGCTAAGTCCTGTACGAAATTTATGCATGGTTGATTTAATGATGGATTGGTACATCAAATTGGCATAGATAGCATGTTGTGTGGCGTCATATTTTGTTAAGCCATAAAATGATTTATTGTTGTAGCTGTTGGCACTAAAAATAAAACCAATGCTTTTGTATTTTTTTGTTGGAAAAACATAACCCAATTTTCCTGAAAAAGCATATTGTTGCACATCAATGCCTGCGCCATATTTTTTGCTGGTCAATTTATCGGTGGCTTCATTAAAATCATTTTCGCCCGATTGTCTTTTATCGTTTATTGCTTTTACAGCAAATTGAGCAAATAACCCTTTTTCATCTGC
>JANMGS010000677.1:0-5057 GCA_031374745.1 Ferruginibacter sp.
TGAACTTTTTAATCTTGCTTCTTTGACTTCTTCCAATCTTTTTAAAACCAATGGCATTTTTTTAAGTTCTTCGGGCGGACAATTTTTAAGCCAAAAAACATATCGAATAGAATTATTCAACAACTCTTCACCACCAATAAAGGGTGAAATCCATTTTTTGGACAATGGTTCATTTTTTTCAAAATAATATTTTTCATCAGGTGTTAAAATTAATCTTGTTCCGTCTGTTGGCTGACTTCCTTTTGTCATTTCAGGAAAAGTATGAATTGCTTTTGACCTTGACCCTATAAAAATTTCTTTTCCTTCAAACAAATAAGCGTTGATGTTTTTCGCTTTTATTTCGTGTGCTTCGCCTTTTATGTTTTCGTAATCAAAAATGCGTTTTTCAGTTGTGTCAAAATTAGCGAAGCCAACTATTACAACGTGAACGCCTGCATTTCCTTTTGCTTCGTTGTTCCATTTGAAAGTGCGATGAGCAAAATGAATTTTAATATTGTATTGTTTAAAAAGTTGTTCCCACAAAATACTTGTCTGTTCGCCTTGAACAATGGAGTTTGTAGAAACAAAAGCGACTTTAATTTTTGTTCCTTGAATGTATTGTGCCGCTTTCAAATACCAAGCTGTAACGTAATCTAACCGACCTGCTCGTTTTGCATCACCAAAAACCTTTTCCATTCCTTTTTTTTGTGCATCATTTCTCCATTGATGCCCTATGAAGGGAGGATTTCCAATAATATAAGAAAGTTCATTTTTAGAAACAACATTCTCCCAATCGGTTTCTAATGCATCTGCGTGAACAATTTTGGCAGATTTTTTTAATGGTAAACGCACAAAGTATTGTCCAAACTCACTACTAACCAACATATTCATTTGGTGGTCGATAAGCCACATTGCAACTTCTGCAATACGAGCAGGAAATTCTTCGTATTCAATTCCACACATCATATCCACGTCAAGTAATATGATTTCTCTAACATCAAGTAATCTTTGTCCCGATTTGTTTAAGGCTCTTAAAATTTCTAATTCCAACAACCGTAATTCTCTGTAAGTAATTACAAGGAAGTTTCCGCAACCGCAAGCAGGGTCAAGGAATTTTAGTGTACTTAATTTTTTATGAAATTCGGGAAGTTTATTTTTGTTATCCTTGATTCTTTCAAATTCTTTCCAAAGGTCATCCAAGAAAAGCGGTTTGATTAATTTTAAAATATTGGTTTCGCTTGTGTAATGTGCGCCTAAGTTTCTTCGTTCTTTTGGGTTCATTACACTTTGAAACATGGAGCCAAAAATCGCAGGTGATATTTTGCTCCAATCAATGTAACAGCAGTTAAGCAAGGCTTGACGCATTTTTGTATCGAAACTTGCTGTAGGCAAGTTCTCTTCAAATAATTTTCCGTTTACATACGGAAAGTCGGCAAGTTGTTCGTCCAAATTTTTAAAACGATTTTCTTTAGCTGTATTCAAAACTTGAAACAATTCTTGCAGTTTTGAAGCAAGGTCGCTTCCGTCTTCGGCTGTTCGTTGTTCTAAATAATCTTGAAATTGTTGCTTATTGAAGATAGTTGTGTCTTCGGCAAACAAACAAAACAGAATACGGACCAAATAAACTTCTAACGGATGTCCTGTATATCCAATTTCTTCAAGTCTGTCGTGTAGTTTAGCCATTAGCTCTGCTGCTTTAATGTTTGCAGGGTCTTGTTCTTTGTAAACCTTTTTTTGATAACCTAAAATGTAACCGAAATGCTGAACATTATTTACAAGATCGCTGAGTTTAAAATCTACGGTCGCAATTCCTTGTTCAGAATTGTCTTCAAGGTCGTACAATCTAAAATTTTCAAAGTCGGAAATGAGAATGTATTTCGGTAATTCGTGTTGTTTTAATCCGTGTGTGTAGTCTTTGGCTTGTTGGTAGGCTTTGTCAAGGTTTTTGCCTTTACTTTTCATTTCAATTAAAATGGTGCCTTTCCATAGCAAGTCAATGTAACCGTCTTTGTCGTCCAGTTTTTTTACTCTGTGTTCAAAAGTAGAAACTCGTTTACTGCTAATACCAAACACATTAAAAAATTCAACTAAAAATGGTTTTGCATCTGCTTCTTCGTTTGAAGTGTCAGCCCATTCCTTTGAGAAATTTAATGCTCGGTCTTTTATTTCGTTCCAGCTTAGTGCCATAATTTTTGGAGGATATTAGTAAAATTACTTGTGTTTAAGGGTTGCTAGTATTAGATACATACTAGATTTGTGAGAAAACTTTAATCCTTTCTAGTCAAGAGCTGATTGCACATGTTCTGTAGCTATTTTCAAAAATTCATCAATTCTTTTATCCAAGTCTGGGTCGCTATTGTCGAAGTTCATTTTTAAGATTTTTTCTTTAGAATTGCTAGCAGTTCTTTTGTCTATTTTAGCGGCCACTTTTTCAATACTTTGATCTAACTCTGATAATAAGTCTTCCGTTAATTTAGGGTTTATCACTTTTTTAAAGTCAAAGGATACTTCAGAACTAAAATTTTCAAATTCATTAAAAAGAGTGTTTGCTTTTGTTAATTGCTCTTTTATATTGTGTTGTCCATTAAGTTCATAAGCTAATAAAGGAAATATTTCGGCTAATTCTAGAATAATTTTATCAATATTTTCAGAAAAGTAATCAAATTTATTATCATCGGTTTTAGCTTTTGCAATAACATTTAGTAAGTGTGGTTTAAATGATTCAATACCTAAGTTCAATTGAGGATCATCTATATCTAAACCAAATTTTTCTGATAATTTGGACTTTGTAATGTTAAGAAATTTGTCAATTCGAATTTCATAAGACAGTTCTTTTGCAAAATAGTATCTCAATTCAAGCAAAAGAAATAAGAGTTTTTTTAACTTTCTCTTATCCTGTCTTTTGTCTGTAAAGATTTTACCACTTTCGGCTAGAAGCCAACCGACCAATACCCCTAATAAAGGGAAAATTGTTTTAATCCATTCCATTTGACGCCATATTTATCTAAAGAGATACGAAAACTTGTCATTAAGACAAATATTAACATGCTCTTCAGAGATTTTAAAATTAGTTAAATATAGATATTCATTTTTTTAAATCTGAAAATTAATTGAGCTAGTGCTGGTACAATCATTTTAGTTGTATTAATTTTTGTTATTGAAAGAGTATCTCTTTTTTAGAAAACCATAACATTCGAACCCACTCCCACCAATCTCCGCTTCTATAAAAGCCCATAAAAGATTTATCGGTGAAAGGCTGCGGTGGAAGGAGCGATGTATATGTATGTGGGCGTGCCGCTTGGGCGGCATACGCCTGCATACATATACGGAACAGCGACTAAGACCGAACCCCTGACCACCCCTGCAAAACCGCCCACAGCCCCACCCAACCCCCAAATCCTAAAAAAATCCCATCGGAATTTTTATTTACAACCCTCAAACCTTACCTTTGCGGCAAATTTTGAAACCTCAATTATTTTAATACATAGATATGGCTAATACAGGCAAAGTAAAATCGATCATTGGTGCCGTTGTGGACGTGCAGTTCGACAACGATTCTAAACTTCCAGAAATCTTAAATGCACTTGAACTGGTACGTGAAAACGGCGATATTTTGGTACTAGAAGTACAACAGCATTTAGGAGAAGACAGCGTACGTACCATTGCAATGGACGGTACCGAAGGATTGGTTCGTGGTACAACAGTAACCGATACGGGCAGACCGATTACGATGCCTATAGGTGAAAACATTAAAGGCCGCTTGTTTAATGTAACTGGCGATGCTATTGATGGATTGCCACAGGTAAGCAAAGAAGGTGGTCGCCCTATTCATGCTAAGCCGCCATTGTTTGAAGACCTTAGTACAGCAAACGAAATTTTGTTTACTGGTATTAAAGTTATCGACTTGATAGAGCCTTATGCAAAAGGTGGTAAAATTGGATTGTTTGGTGGTGCCGGTGTGGGTAAAACGGTATTAATTCAAGAATTGATTAATAATATTGCAAAAGCATATAGCGGTATTTCGGTATTTGCGGGTGTGGGTGAGCGTACACGTGAGGGTAATGACCTTATGCGTGAGATGATAGAAGCAGGTATTATGAACTATGGCGACAAATTTAAACATAGCATGGAAGAAGGCGGATGGGATCTGGCTTCTGTAGATATGGAAGGGTTGAAAGATTCGAAAGCTACTTTCGTATTCGGACAAATGAACGAACCTCCTGGAGCTCGTGCTCGTGTGGCATTGAGTGGTCTTACTTTGGCAGAATATTTCCGTGATGGTGAAGGCGACGGACAAGGAAAAGACATTTTGTTTTTCGTAGACAATATATTCCGTTTTACACAGGCTGGTTCTGAGGTATCGGCATTGCTAGGTCGTATGCCAAGTGCGGTTGGTTACCAACCTACACTTGCTACAGAAATGGGATTGATGCAAGAGCGTATTACTTCTACTAAAAATGGTTCTATTACCTCTGTACAAGCGGTATATGTACCAGCAGATGATTTGACCGATCCAGCTCCGGCTACAACTTTTGCGCATTTGGATGCTACAACGGTATTGAGTCGTAAAATTGCCGATTTGGGTATTTATCCAGCGGTAGATCCTTTGGATAGTACCTCTAGAATATTGACAGTGGCTATTGTAGGTGCAGAGCATTACAATACAGCGGATAGGGTAAAATTAATTTTACAACGTTACAAAGAATTGCAAGATATCATCGCTATCCTTGGTTTGGATGAATTGAGCGACGAAGATAAATTGGTGGTAAGCCGTGCACGTAAAGTACAACGTTTCTTATCTCAACCATTCTTTGTGGCAGAGCAGTTTACTGGTTTGAAAGGGGTACTTGTTCCAATAGAAGATACCATCCGTGGTTTCAATGCTATTATGGATGGTGAAGTGGATGAATATCCTGAAGCAGCCTTTAACTTGGTAGGTACTTTGGAAGATGCAATAGAAAAAGGTAAGAAATTGATGGCGGCGGCGTTGGCATAGAAAGCCCCCTGTCCCCCGAAGGTGGAACTTAGATCATTTCTTTTTTATTAATTTTTGAGTGTTTCAAATTCAAGAATTATTT
>JANMGS010000697.1:0-2705 GCA_031374745.1 Ferruginibacter sp.
TTATCCAACGACAACATGGGTACCAAGTGTTGTGCTTTTGGAAAATTCTTAACCAGCCCTGCGCCTACACGCTGCGTAGGAGAGTCTGGCGTAATCAATGAAGGGTTTGAGGCTTCAAATTTTTCTAGCTTTTTAAAAATAATATCGTATTCCCCATCTGTTATCAAAGGGTCGTTTTCTATATAATACCTATGCTCATGAAAACGTAGAATGTTGCGGAGCTCCTCTACATTTTCGGCTGTTATTTCGCTATCGGCAAATGAGAGCCATTTTATAGATTCTTGTTGAAGTGCTTTTACTTGTGCTGCATTAAACATAGGTGCAATTTAATACTGGATATTTGCTTAAAGCATATTATTTTATTAAAATACAAAAAAAAACTGTCTTTTTTAGAGACAGTTTTTCGTTTAATATATTATCGCCTATTGCTTATTCTTTTTGTACCTCAAATCTGGTGTGCCATCTGCTTTTTTAGGCCCTGTAGTTTGGTAGTTTTTATAGCGTTTGTCAGGCGTACCGTCTGCCTTCATTTTTACACCAGTATTAGTTGGGGTTGTTTTTACTACAGCCGCTGGGCTTTTTGTAGAAGCTACCGGGACTACTTTAGCCGTTTTTGTTGTAGCGGTGGTAGTCGTTTTTGAACCGGCCGCTTTTACAGGAGCTACTGGAGCCATTTTTGTTTGAGCGTTAGCAACACTTGCAATGCTAATAGCAAAAGTGAGTGCAAATAGTAATTTTTTCATATAGTTTTTTTTAGAAAGTAAATATATTGTTATTCTATCATTGTTAGAATTCACTTATTGTTAATAAAGTGCAAAGCTAAATGAATATATTCCTGCAAAAAATAAATATGGTTCTTAAGCAGCAAACGAGTTGTATTGGCTATTTTTGACTAATAATTTTAACGAATGAAAATAGTTGCTTCTTTACTCTGTAGCCTGTTTGGGTTGGTATTTTTATCTAGTTGTTCCAAACAAAAAGTATCCTTAATAATTAGCAATGCGAAAATTTATACGGTTAATGACAGCTTTTCTGTAGCAACCGCTATGGCTGTTGAAGATGGTAAAATTGTAGCAATAGGAAACAATGTAGATATTCAAACAAAATATGCCTCCGCCAATAATATTGACGCAAAGGGAAATACGATTTTCCCTGGATTTATAGATGCGCATTGTCATTTTACGGGCTTTGCAACCGATGGTTGGAAATGTAATCTATTTGGAACGGCTTCATTTGCAGAAATCGTAAGTAAAGTAAATGAGTATAGCAAAACAGCTCCGCTTGAATGGATTTATGGACGAGGCTGGGATCAAAACGATTGGGTGGTAAAAGAGTTTCCTACCAAAGAAGTTTTTGATAGCCTTTTTCCCAACCGCCCAGTATTTTTAAAAAGGGTAGATGGTCATGCTGCTTTGCTTAACCAAAAAGCGCTTGACCTTGCTGGTATAACGATAGCTACCAAAATAGCCGGCGGCGAAGTGGAAATAAAAAACGGAAAACTTACGGGTATATTGGTAGACAATGCCATGCATTTTGCAGAAAAAAAAGTACCACAAATAAACGATTCCCTTGCTAAAAAATATTTCAATGACTTACAAGAAAAATGTTTTGCTGCAGGCCTTACGGGTGTGCACGATTGTGGCATAAGCGAACATACCGCAACGCTGGTACAAGAAGCTCAAAAAAACAACGGTTTAAAAATGAAAATTTTTGCATTGTTGTCGGACGATAGCAGCTACTACGCAAAATGGATTAAAAGCGGACCATTAAAAACCGAAAGATTTACCGTGGGTGGTTTTAAATTTTATGCAGATGGGGCATTGGGTAGCAGAGGCGCTTGTTTATTGCATGACTATGCTGATAAGAAAAATTGGAAAGGATTTTTACTAGGTACCGAAACACATTTTAAAACTGCTGCACAACTTTTTGCCAATAGCAATTTACAAATGTGTACCCACGCTATTGGCGATAGCGGAAACAGGATAATCTTAAAAATATATGCAGATGTTTTAAAAGGAAAAAACGATAAGCGTTGGCGTATTGAGCACGCACAAGTAATGGACGCCTCCGATTTTCATTTTTTTACCGACTACAATATTATTCCTTCTGTACAACCTACACATGCTACAAGCGATATGTACTGGGCACAAGATCGAGTGGGCGCTACACAAATAAAAACAGCGTATGCCTACAAGCAATTATTACAAACCAATAATTGGATGCCGCTCGGGACCGATTTTCCGGTAGAAGATATAGATCCCTTAAAAACATTTTTTGCAGCGGTTATAAGGCAAGATGCCAAAGGCTTTCCAGCAAATGGTTTTCAAATGGAAAATGCCCTTACACGCAAAGAAGCAATTTATGGTATGACAATATGGGCAGCCAAAGCTGCTTTTGAAGAAAAAGAAAAAGGCAGTATTGAGGTAGGCAAAGCGGCTGATTTTATTATGCTGGATACCGATTTGATGAATTGCGATAAATCTAAAATACTGGGCACAAAAGTTTTGGGCACTTGGATAAATGGGGAAAGGGTTTGGGGGAAGTGATTGTGATATTAAAAAGAAAAAGCAGTTGCTTTTTTGTGTTTACAATTTTTTTATGAACCAAAAAGTATGAATAGGTTTATAAATCCCCCCAACTAGGCGTTCAACATTTTTGCTTTTCACATTCTTCTTGATAAAATACTATTCCGCATTATCTTAAAC
>JANMGS010000734.1:0-4270 GCA_031374745.1 Ferruginibacter sp.
GATTTGAAAACAGATACAACTCACCTTGAAAACTATATTTCTGAAAGAAAGGAAAAACGAGTGATGATGGATTCATTGGTTTTATTGTTAAGCACAGGTATGCACAAACAAATGGGTAATGAAACTTATTTTTTTGCCCGCCATGTTTTTAATAACCCTCCTTTTGTAAGTACAGATGGAACAATGCAGCAATTAAAGAACGCCGGCAATCTCCGTTTGATAAGGAATGAAAAAATTATCAATAACATCCTTGTCTATGATGCAGGAGTTAAGGATATTAAGGAATGGGATGAAGCGGATACAAGAATGAGAACTACGTTTCGGGAAATAGGGGGAACGGTTTTTAATGCGTATCAACTTTACAAGGCCATGGACTCTTCATTTAAGTTTATACGACCAACAACCAATCCGCAATTGATAACAGACAACCAGGCAACAATTAATACGATAACCTTCCAAATACAATATATTTCATTAAGCTGTATGGGAAACATGAGACGGGCAAAAGTTCTAAAAGCAAAAGCTGAAGGACTTATTGACTTAATTAAGAATGAATATCATCTCAAATAATTTATGGAGGAAAATAAACTCAAACAAAACGAGGAAGAAAAAAGTCCACCGTCAACAGACGATAGTCAACAGCAAGAACCGCAGTTGAATATTCCTTCAACCGATGAACCCATTGGATCTGCTGAAACGATTATCGAAGTTGATCAACAACCTTCAACCTTAAACCCTCAACCTTCAACCATAGAAGACATGGAAGTACATCATCATGCCCATGACCCTGCGGCCCCTCATCACAAGAAAAATTGGAAAAATTATTTCTGGGAATTTTTAATGTTATTTCTTGCGGTGTTCTGTGGTTTTTTGGCTGAGTATCAGTTGGAGCATGTAATAGAACATCAGCGAGAAGAAAAATATGCAGCTTCATTCTTAGAAGATATAAAAAAAGATACTGCATATCTCAGGAGAGAAATTCCTTACTGGAAAGACCTATTAACACATATAGATACAATAAGAGCGGAAATTGAAAAGCCTTCAGGCTTTAGAAATAACTTGAGTTTGTATAAAAGTATGTCACACATGAGAACATATTCAAACTTTGAATATCACGACCGTACAATTGAGCAACTTAAAAATGGAGGAAATTTCAGACTAATAAGAAAGTCCATAGTTGCTGATTCCATTATAGACTATGATGCTTCGATTAAAAGTATACTTAGAGACCAGGAATCTCAATCAAACGATATTTATCGCAACCTGAACTACTTCCAAGACAAGATTTTAAATTCAAAATATTTCAATGATGCCGTAAATAATCCAAAGTTTGTTGACTCTATATTTAAAAACAATCCAAATGCTTTTATTATTTCTGCACAAAAAGAAAGTGAATTATTCGAATATTATAACAGACTTCAGTTTTACCGCCAGATAACTTCTTACAGGGTTGGTTCATTGAATAGGATAAACCGAAGAGCAACAAATCTTATAAAACTTATAAAAACAGAATATCATTTAAATTGAATTAATAAACATTGAACCCTCAGCGTTCTTTCGTGTCTCACGAATGCAAGGTGTGGTTCGTGAGAAACGAACCAAGGCGTTAGAAAACAATCAAACTAATTGAATTATGAAAAAAATAATAACCCTCTTTTGTTTTGTTACAGGTATGCAAACTGTATTTGCACAGAACAATAATTCCGACATTGCAAAAGCTGCTTTGGCCCGCTACACCAATCCTATGGAGCGTTTCAGCGCCACCATCAACTATTTAGAAACCATAGACTCCCGTGCCGGCAACAATGTTGACTCTGCCATTTGTATTGATTTGCTACAGATAGCACAGCAATTAAAAAATGATTCACTGCTTGCCATCAGTTATAACTGGATAGGATATTATTTTTTTCAAAACAAAGGAGATAACACAACTGCTCTTGAATATTTCTTTAAGGCCTTACCACTCGCTGAAAAGTTTAAGGACAAGCGAAGGATAAGTTCGCTCAATTTTGACATAGGGAGTGTGTATATGGTACTTAAAAATATTGATGAATTTTTTAAATTCACAAAGAAGGGGGGAGATAACCTGCCTGATATAACATCGTCCAAGTATGATTATATGCTGGTGCAGTACCAGAGAAATATGGGAATTGCTTACATGGAAAAAAAACAACTGGACTCTGCATTGTACTATGCACAGGCTGGCGTACAAACAAGCGAAAGGTTAAAACTAAGCACTTTTCAATTGCAGACATTACACTTACTCGGTACTGTAAATGCAAAAATGAATGAGAATGAACTAGCCGATGTATATTTTAAAAAGGCGCTTGCGTTATCCGATTCAATAAAAAGTGAAATCAGAAAGATGGGTTTCTTTCAAAGGTATATTCCTTTTCTAATGAAGAATAACAGAATAGTGGAAGCCAAAGTACAGTCTGAAAAATTATGGATATTATCCGGAAAAACCCAAAATTTAAATTTTAATTTAGTAGCAACCGGTTATAAAAAAGAATTGTTTGATAAATTAAATCAAACCGACAGCGCTTATTATTATTCAAAAATAGAATCGGGAATAAGAGAATTAATCTTTAACCAGAATAATCAAAATACCATTCAGGCATTGGTATTTAAAGAACAGCTTCGCAGTATTGAAGATAAAGCCAAAAAATCAGCAGAAGCACAACAACGAAAAGAAAATATACAATATGCTTTAATTGCACTCGGCATTCTTACTTTACTTATTTTGTATTTACTCCTAAGCCGCAGTTTTATCACCAATACCAAACTAATAGAATTCTTTGGCGTTATTGCTTTGCTGATCGTATTTGAATTCCTCAACTTATTATTGCATCCTTTTTTAGAAAGAGTAACAAACCATTCCCCTGTATTGATGTTGCTGGCATTGGTTTGTATAGCCGCTTTATTAGTACCACTGCATCACAAAGTAGAAAAATGGGCTACAGCAAAGTTGGTGGAGAAAAATAAAAAGATACGATTGGCAAGTGCTAAAAAAACGATTGAGGAGTTGGAGAAAAAAGATGAGTAGTATTTTTAAACAACCGCCGACATGGCTATTAGCCACTGTCGGGGTTTTGCACAACCCTGACGGAATTTGCAAACCTTGCCTACCGGCATGCAGGCCCGTCAGCGGTTGAATAAATAACAACCAAACTAATTAACCGAATTATGAAAAAAATAATAACCCTCTTTTGTTTTATTGCAAGTATGCAAATTGCATTTGCACAAAAAACCAATGTAGATTCTATACTTCAAAAAGTAGCTATTGAGAAAAATGAAGACAAAAAATTTGATTTATTGATAAGCCTTGTAGGTACAGAAATTAATAATGATCCACAATGGTGTATTGAAACAGGATTAAAAATTCTAAACCAATCAAAAAGTGAAAACAGCTCTGTTGAGAAAACCGTGGCATATTCTTTTTTGGGTCAAGGATACCGTCTATTGGGCAACCCTATTAAAGGGCTAGATTATCACCTTAAAGCTATTGCTACGGCGGAAAAAACCAATAGTCTCTCCGCATTGGCTTTTGCAGAAAATCAAACAGGACATATTTACAGAGATAGGGAGGAATATGATAAGGCTGCTACTATTTATCTATCATCAACAGCACATGCAGATAAGGGAAAAAATGAAACCATAAAAGCCTGGGCTCCTTCTAACCTAGGGGCTGTTTATCTTGCTACCAATAATTTAGATTCATCGCTGATGTATTCACAAAGAGCTTATGAAATTTTTGTGAGGTTAAAAACTATTGGCAAAAATAGTGGCTATCTTTTTACAAACTTGGGTGGTGTACAAAGTAAAATGGGTAACCCTCAGCTAGCTGTTAGTTATTTTAATATGGCAATCAACCAATACCAAGGCTCTTCTAATATCAGGTATCTCAATCTGCTCTATACAGGTTTAGCAGAGCATTATCAGCGTTTTAAGCAAACCGACTCTTGTGCTTTATATGCAAGAAAAGCCATTGCAGTGGTGAGCAATACGTCTTTCTTTTACCTAAGTAGTAAACCAGCAAAACTATTGGCCGATATCTATGAAAAAACAAATTGCGACAGCACATTAAAATATGCAAAGGTTTTAAAAACAGCCAATGATTCATTAACCAGCAGCAAAACCAATCAGCAAATATTGATGATGACCTTTGAAGAAGATATGAGGCAACAAGAAGTAGCAGCAGAAAAATTAAAAGCCGAAGAACAACGTAACCAAAACATTCAATATGCATTAATTGCCCTCGGCATTATTG
>JANMGS010000742.1:0-6013 GCA_031374745.1 Ferruginibacter sp.
TAATAATGATTTATTTGTATCTACAGGCGCTACTTATTCTGTAGGTGCTACTTCAAGTATATCTACTCCTGTTAATCAATCAACGCTTGCAAACTGGCAGACTGCTACCACGCAAGATGCTAATTCTTTAAGCGTAGATGCTGTTTTTGTTTCTCCTACCAATTTACATTTGAATACTGCTGCAAATGCAACTTTAAATGCAGGTGCGACACCAGTATCTGTAACAATAGATATTGATTGTGAGGCTAGGAATGCAACTACCCCTGATATTGGAGCGGATGAATTTACTTATGTAGCTCCTACATGTGCAATACCGACAGCTGTTGCAGCAAGTACTGTTACAACAACAGGTGCTACCGTATCTTGGACAGGTCCAGTAGGTACTTATATTTTAGAGTATGGGCTTACAGGCTTTACACCTGGTACAGCAGCTACTGCAGGTGTGGGAGGGACACTTATTAATCCTGCTGTTTCACCACAAGCCATAACAGGCTTACTAAATGGTACAGCTTATGATGTGTATATTAGACAAGATTGCACAGGAGGTTCTTTAGGTTATAGCTCAAATTCAAGTGTAGTTAGCTTTACTACACTTGTACCTCCACCAGCCAATGATAATTGTGCCACAGCAACTGTTATACCTTGTGGTGGAAGTATAAGTGGAAATAATACCGCTGCAACTGATGATGCATTAGATCCTATTTCTTGTGGTTCTACTTCATTTGGTTTAACAAAAGGTGTTTGGTTTTCAATTACTCCTACAACATCTGGACCTTTAACAGTTTCAACTTGTACAGGAACAGCATGGGATACTTATTTAAGAGTATATACTGGGTCGTGTGGAACATTTACTACCTGTGCTGGTTTTGACGATGATGGTTGTGCTGAAACAACTTTTGGATTGTCTAGTTTAACTTTTACTGCTACAGCGGGTACAACATATAATGTGTTATTAAGTGGATATAACGCAGTTGATTTTGGAGCTTATACAATTTCGGTAACTTGCCCGCCAGTATGTACTGGTGTAAGTACATGGACAGGTAATATAAGCACTGATTGGAACAATGTTGGAAATTGGATTTGTGGTATACCTACTATCACTTCTGAAGTAGTAATTCCTGCAAGCAGACCAAATTATCCAGTCATTAACACTAATGTAGAAATTAAGAAAATAACAGTAGATCCTAGTGCTTCAGTAACCGTTACTACAGGATTTGAATTAAAATTAAATGGTTTCTAATTATTAAAATTTCATTAATGTTGGAGGCTGCATCATGGCAGTCTCTAACATTAATTTATAACTGCACGAAACGTTTTTGTAAATTGTAGCTCGTGCTAGAAAGTACTTTAGAAGCGTATTGTTTTAGATTGCTTGGCGAATAAAATTATAAAATTACCTGAACTAACATTTACTTCGCAATTATGTACATGAACCGTTGGTATTGATAAAAACAATAACCGAGATAAAAATTAATCCATGAGTCTTTCTTTAAATACTATTTCAAATGGAATAGAACCTACTTTGCTGCTGCTACCAACCTGCAAGGGTATGGAAAAAATAAATTGCAATAGCATTGTAAGAATAGAGGCAAGTAGTAATTACAGCAAATTGGTTTTTAGTAATGGTAAAACACTCGTGGTGGCTAAAGTGCTTCATTGGTTTGAGAAACAAGCTGGCATGGATACTTTTTTAAGAACGCATCGTACCCATTTGGTAAATAAAATTTTTATTAGCAGTTATATTGATGGAAGGGGAGGACAAATTTGTTTGCACAATGGAGAACTAATTGATGTATCTAAAAGAAAAAAAAGAATCTTCTTACATAGTTGGCGGGCAGCATAAACAAAATCATTTTGCCCAATTTAAAAATTTTACTTTTAAAAATAATATTTAAACAGGCAGGTTTTAACAGCTCCAATTGTGAAATACTGACTTATCTATTAAAATGTGCCACTCTTACTGAGTGGCATTTTTTGTGCGAAAATAGATGGATAAGCACCTATGGTACCGATTGTTCAAATAAAATAGCTATCCGTTATCATGTGCAAGGAATATAAAATTGTAGAAAATTATAAACTGAATAAAAATTTATTCTTCATTTAAAGAATTTACCTATATACATTTACCCATATTGTCTGTAATTTTTTTGTGTAATAGTTAAAAGCTCATATACAAAACAGCTTTTCTGTGAATCTGTGGAAATATTTTTGCCACAGATTCACAGAATAAAACAGAAATATCATTTTAATCTACCCCTTTAAAAATCATACATTGTGTATTTCATACATAAAATTCTTTTGCAACCAATAATGGATAGTCATTACAAATACAATATATGTTTGCTTAGTGCAAAGTAGAATAGATAATATTTTATAACGACAACTTGCGACCTTATAATTATATGCTGTATTTTATTTTGGCATATCTTGACTGTTCAATAAAATAAATATATTTAAAAGAAACAACAAACCAACATTAATAAGCATAAAGCATTGCTTAAGGAGAGGTACTTCCTTCTCTTTCCGCCGCCATAGCTTTTAGAGAATGAATACTTACATTCAATTCGAAGCCAATAAGAAGTGCCAAGGAGTTAATATAGATAAGCGCCATTATCATCATGATGGTACCGATAGAACCATAAAGGGCGTTGTATTTTCCAAAATTATTTACAAATATAGAAAAGCCTAGTGAGGCGAATAAACTAAGAGAGGTTGCCAAAATTGTACCAGGAGATGTAAACTTCCATTTTTTTCTAATGGCCGGCGCATATTTAAAAATGAATCCAATAATTAGATAAACCAGTAGTACGATAAAAATCCATCTGGTATAATTTATTACTACCCTGATGGTACTACTTGTTACAAGTAATTTAAGCAGGGCTCCTTGCATGATGAGTAAAATTAAATAGGCAAATAGCAAACCAAAAATTACAATTGTAAGCCTTAGTGCTATTCCCCGCATGTGTAAGTTTTTGCGCTTTTCGAAGCCTAAATAGTTTTTATTAAAGGAACGCATCAGACCCATTATTCCATTGGAAGCAAAATAGAAAGATAACAATAAACCGAAGGATAAAAGCCCAATTTTGGTGCCGTCAATAAATGTATCTAAGAAAGAAATTACCTGTTTGTTGTACACCCTAGATGGGATAATATCTACAATTAATGTGTGTAGTTGTAGTTTGATACTTTTTTTTGATATAAAAGGAAGGTTGGGAATTAAAGTAAATAGAAACAACAACGAGGGTGGTATGGCCATTATAAAATTATAGGAAACGGCTGCCGCTCTTTCCGTTAATCCATGCAGCATTAATTGCCTCCTAAAAAATTGTATTACATCATACAATGCTACACCTTGAAACCCCGGTAAATACCAGCGTTTACTCTTCCGTAGAATAAATGGAAGTGGGGTATAGGATAATATGAGACGTTGGAATTTAGTCAAAGGTTTTAATTAGTCTGTTTTTGAAATTTGGTATAATGAAATTAACTTAAAAAATTGACTATTATCTTTTATAAATATTGCTCATCGGTTTGTTAACCTTTCTCCGAAATATTTATTTTATTATTAACAACAAAGGTTTACAAACCTTGCGACATTTTTAATGGTACTCCTATTGCTTACTTCTAATTAAACTATCCAATGCATTTTGGTATGCTTTTGCAAAAATTTGATGTTCTTGGTAAGTGGCGGCAAAATTGGAGTAACCATTAAAATCTGGTTTGGCTACAAAGAACATATAATTTGTTTCAGGTGCATCCAATACTGCATCTATTGTTTTTGTAGATGGCGTACAAATTGGGCCGGGTGGTAAACCCGTATGTCGATAGGTATTGTAAGGAGATTCAAATGCAAGATGCTTAAAATATATCCGCTTTAACCCAAAATCTTTCATTGCAAATTTTACAGTAGGGTCCGCTTGCAATTTTTCGCCTTTTTGTAATCTGTTTTTGTAAACGCTTGCTACGAGTGGTTTATCGTCGGCTTTGTTGGTTTCTTCTTCTACAATACTGGCCAAAATATAAACCTGTAACGGGCTTAGTTTTTTGGCTTTAGCCTTTTGTTTACGAGCATCGTTCCAAAATTTTTCTTGCTCCGTTTTAAGGCGAGAGAATATTTTTTTTGCGGAGCTGTTCCAATTCAATTCATATGTATTTGGAATTACTGCAGACATGAAGGTATTACTATCTAAGTTATAGGAGGCAAGTGAATCCTTGTTATTTAAAAAATTAATTACTTGTAAAGAGTCGCATTCAAAATTATTTCCAATTTTACTAGCTAAGTCCTCTTTGGTGCGCAGCTTATTAATAATCAATTTTACAGGGCTTTGTTTTCCTGCTTTCAACATTTTTACAAGTTTGTAAATGCTGCTATTGTTTTGTATCTCATACCTCCCTGCTTTTACATTGTTCTTATATGTAGCTTGCGATACAAGTTTATCAAAGAAAAAACCGCCTTTCACAATTTGTTGGGCTTTTAAATCTGTAAGTACTTCGTTGTAAGTAGCGCCCGTTTTTATGTAAAAATATTTATTAGCTGGGGCAGAAACGGTTGGCCCAAAAATATTCCATGCTGCAAAACCGCCTATTGCCAAAGCACCAATAAATATGACAGCTATAATCTTTCTCATGTAATGGGTAAATGATTAGAATGTAAAATTAAAAAACCCTGCTTTATAGTAAGCAGGGTTTTTTTATAAAGCGTTTAAAATTATTTTTTCATTGTATCGTTTCCAGTAGGAGCCACCGTGCCTGGCATAGGAGTAGTAGTAGCTGGAGGAACAACATTTTGTTGTGGTTTTGTTGTTGTACCCTTTAGCAAATCATCATTCTTTGATGAACCCGTTCCGTCTTTTGGTATAAAAGCCGGAGAAATAATACATAATATACCAACAATAGCTGCAAAAACCCAAGTGCCTTTTTCCATTACATCCGTAGATTGCTTTACACCTATTAATTGGTTGCTAAAGCCACCCAATACACCCGAAACGCCACCACCTTTTGGGTTCTGTATCAATACTATAAAGCCAAGAATTACGGAGGCAACTATTATAAGAATTCCAAATACTACTAACATATTATTTTTTTAAAGAGTCAATTTTGCTTGCAAAGTAAGTACTTTTTGAAGGAATCATCAAACTTAATTTTGAGTAGATTTCTATGGCCTTGGTTTCCTTGCCCTGAAGCAGATAAGCTTCTGCCATAGCTTCGGTATAAATATCTTCTTCTACATTGCTTTTTTCTGCTTGGGTTTGTATGGCTTTTTCTATAATCACATTGGGTATTGGTAATTTTTCTGGATGTACTTTCTTCATGGTCTTAAGCCAAGAAGTAAAACTTTTAAGTTGCTTACCAAGCTTATCATCAGCAAGTTGTGCCTCACTTAGCTTAATCCCTTGGGATGCAAAATAGTCAGATGCATGCAAGGGTTCAAACAGCATTTGGTCATCTTGTTGAACCATTGCTTTCTTTAGCGCTTCCATTTTTTCTACAATAATTTCATCACTTACCAGTTCATGCGCAGAAGCTTCTATGGTTTCTTTTTCCTCGGCTATAAAATTTTTTGTTTCTAGGTCATTAGTTTTAGTAATTGGTTTTTCCTCAGGATTCATAAATTCAATTACAACTTCGGTAGCTCCAAAAGTTTCTTTTTCTCGAATTGTATCAATTTGTGCGGATACTTTTTCTTCAGTATCATTTTTTGCATGTAACAATGCATTTAGATAATGAGTCGATTTAAAAAATAAATTTGTTTTTGCTGCAATTGTATTAAAATCTGTAGCGTGAAAGGCCGTATTCTTTAACGCATAAAAATGGGCCAATCCAAAATAGGGATATTGTGCTGTAACTTTCTGTAGAAATGATTTGTTCCCCAATTCATCTGCCGGTCTATTAAAAATATGCTGAAAAATTTCTTGCTCTTTCATGGTTCAAATCTATTTTATTACCAGTTAGAAAATATCTTATTAAATATTTCATCAACAATGTTTTTTATTACTCTTTCGGAAATACTGTT
>JANMGS010000745.1:0-3349 GCA_031374745.1 Ferruginibacter sp.
GTTGCAGAAGTAATGCCATCTTACCCTGGCGGCATGGCAGCATTGATTGAATTTCTAAAGAAAAACCTACGAGCGCCAGAAGATGTAAATGAAGGTGAAATTGTTTCTGTAAAAATTAAATTTGTGGTAGGCTATGATGGGGTTCTGAAAAGTTTTGAGACAGTAGAAGACGGTGGAAGGGCCTTTAACAATGAAGTAATAAGGGTACTCAAGAAAATGCCAGAATGGATTCCTGGCAAAACAAAAGGTGAAAATGTATCTGTTTATTACACAATTCCTGTAAAGTTTACGCCTACAGAATAGTTTGCTCAATTTTTATCATTAATTTGCTACTTCAAAATTTTATTATGGCTTTGGAAGAATTTGAGAGAGAAGAAAAACTAAGCACAAGAGAAAAAGGGATGGTGCGCATGAGAAGTATAACCAATTATGTAATGGGTGCATTACTAATAGGCGCAGGATTTTTCTTTTTGTTTCCAAATAATAAAACGGCTCCATATATTGAGCAATATGATTCTACCATGATAAAGGTATTTGCAATAGTGTGCTTTGTATATGGGGCATTTAGAATTTACAGGGGATACAGCAAAAATTATTTTAGGGAAAGTTGATATGCGAAATAAAACTATTTTGAAATGTTGGTTAGTTGCTTTTATTGGTACTATTCTTTTTACTTCATGTAACGAAGAAAGCTCAAAATATAAACCAACGGATACCCCCATAGCAGGTACAATAGAGATAAGTGTAGACGAGTCTTTTGAACCAATCATACGAGAGCAAATAGCTATGTATGAATCGTTTTACCCTGGCACAAAAATTAATGCGCATTATAAAACAGAGGCAGATTGTCTAAAAGATTTTTTTAAAGATTCTGCCAATAGATTGGTTATCGTTACTCGTGGGTTGTTAGATAAGGAAGAGCGCTTTATGATGGAGACGATTGGTTTCAATCCCGGTTGGCAAGAGATAGCAACGGATGCAGTAGCAATAATAGTAAATAAGGCAAGTACGGATACGATCTTTTCTTTGGAGCGATTACAACAGCAGCTTACGGGAAAAATAAAAAGAGAACAAACGATTGTATTTGATGGTTTAAATAAAACCAGTACTGTACGATTTATTGAAGATTCTATTCTTAAAGGAAAAGTGTTTGACACATCGGTTGTAAGAGCAGTAAAAAATAGCGATGAGGTAATAAATTATATCGCTACTCATGAAAACGCTATTGGATTTGTGGGTATAAACAGGATTGGTAACCCAGAAGACCCAAAACAAGTGGAAATTTTAACAAAAATAAAAATTGCACTTGTACAATGCGATTTGTGCGAGGATAGGCCATTTATTTTGCCCTCGCAACAAACAATCTTAAACAGGAGATACCCATTGGTACGTGGTTTGTATTATATCATCAAAGAAAATTATACAGGCCTAGGAAATGGCTTTGTATCGTTTTTAAAATACGAGAAAGGGCAATTGATATTTAGGAGAGCCTACCTTGGTCCCATTATGAATTTCAATGTTCGTAATGTTAAGATTAACGAAAAGCTACCCGAAGATTAAAATCTTTTTAGCTTTTATTGCAACAAATTCTTTAAAATTGTAGTTCTAAATTAAAATGGAGAAAATGACAAAAATGAAAACACTGGTATTGGGCATAGTAACCCTACTTTTTGTAGGTGCATCCTTTGCTCAAACAATTGATGAGGGCAAGAAATTTTTGTACTTCGAAAGGTACAAAAGCGCTAAAGATATTTTTCAAAAAATCTCCACCGCAAACCCTGCGGATGAAACAGCTGCTTACTATCTTGGGCAAGCCATGATTGGGCTAGAAGATATTGCTGGTGCAAAAGCCTTATACCTGCAAAGGTTATCTGCTACACCCAATAGTCCATTATTGCTAGCAGGAATGGGTCATATCGGTTTATTGGAAGGTAATATGCCGGATGCCAGAAGTAGGTTTGAAACGGCAGTCAATTTGAGTGGGGGAAAACGAATTGATGTGTTAAATGCCATTGGGGTAGCAAATGGTAACACAGAAACTAAAAATGGTGATGCCAATTATGCAATAGACAAACTTAAATTGGCTACTACCATCAAGGGATTTAAGGATCCAGAAGTATGGACAAATTTGGGAGATGCGTACAGGAAAATAAATGACGGTTCAAATGCCGCTGTTTCTTACCAGTCTGCATTAACGCTTAATCCAAATTATGCCAGAGCAAAATACCGTTTAGGTCGTTTGTATCAATCACAAGGAGAATCTCAAAGGGATTTGTTTTTAAGATTATACAATGAAGCAATTGCAATGGATGCAAATTATGCGCCCGTTTACAACACTTTGTTCAATTATTTTTTCAGCACAGATGTAACCAAAAGTGCCACTTATTTAGAAAAATGGCTTTCCGTTTCTGATGATGATCCTCAAGCCTGCCTTTCTAGGGCTAGTATGAAATTTGCGCAGGGACTTAATGCGGAAGCATTGGCTAAAGCTGATGAGTGTATAGCTGCACAAGGGGCCAATGCCTTGCCTAATTTATATGGTTTGAAAGCATACACTTACTTAAAAATGAACGATTCTATAAGCGCTAAAGCAAGTTTTGAAGAATATTTCAAAAGACAAGCTCCTAATAAAATAGGTTCGGGTGACTACTCTACTTATGCATTTACTTTATTAAAATTTCCTGGAAATGAATTGCAAGCTGCGATGAATATCGAAAAAGCAGTAGCACTGGATTCATTAGAAAAAAACAAAGTAGACTATCTGAAAGTAATGGCTGTTGCATACAGAGCGCAGAAAAACTTTGGAGAAGCCGCAAATTGGTATAATAAAATATTATATATCAAAAAGAATTACAATAATGTTGATTTGTACAATGCGGGATATGACTATTTCCGTGCTGCCAAGTTTGATTCTTCTGTAGCTGTTTTCAATAAATACGCTGCAAAGTATCCAGATGATATGTTTGGGTATTATATGATAGCAAAGGCAAATTCGGGTATTGACACTAGCGGAACAACTGGTTTAGCAGCTACATCATATCTTAAAGCCATTGAAATTGGTGAAAAAGCAACGGATAAGGCTAAAATAAAAGACCAATTGGTAGCAGCTTATGGTTATATGTTACAATATTCTTACAATGTAAAAAGAGACCAAGCCGCTGCTATTGCGTATGCTGATAAAGCCTTGGAGGCAGATCCTACAGATGAGCAATCAATAAAAAACAAGGATTTTGTTACAAAAAATAACCCAAATGCAAAGCCAGCGACTAAGCCGGCAGCTAAGCCAACCACACAACCTGGTACAAAACCAAAAGTAGTTGCACCAGTAAAAAAAAAGCCGTAGTTAAAA
>JANMGS010000817.1:0-2841 GCA_031374745.1 Ferruginibacter sp.
CTACTCAAAATATAACTCAAAATTGCATTTAGCTGTAGCTAATTGCTGCAATTAACAATATTTTGCTTTAATAATGAATTAATATAGAGCTAAGTTGATAAAATTAATGATGGGTATTTTTTTTATTGATCAAACAAACCAACAGCAAGACCCAACCTCCTATAAAAGCCAAGCCTCCAAAAGGGGTAATTGCACCAACCCATAAAAAGCTACTGGCAGAAATTGCCTTTATATATGTAAGCAGATAAAGCGAACCACTAAAAAGAAGGATTCCCAATGAAAATAGTTTACCTGCCCAAATAATTGTTTTATGTGCAAATTCTTTGTACAATATGCCTGAAAGTAGGAGGGCAAAAGAATGGTACATTTGGTAACGCACACCGGTTTCAAAAACGGCCAATACATCTGCTGTAACCCTGCTCTTTATCGCATGTGCTGCAAATGCACCTAGTATTACAGATAACATGGCAAAAAACGCTCCTGATTTTAAAAATTCTTTATGCATATTTTTAGCGCAAAGTTCGTAAAGTTTTTTGGCAAGCTGGTATGGAGTGTTCAAAAATTCTTTTCAATCGTTTTAAATCCATTTCTATTTAGCTGATCGGCATTTAAAGTTATATTGGATTGATTGTAAAATGGAAACCGCTCTTCTAATTTTTTATCAATATAAAGTTTTAACGCTGCTGTATTGTGAGAGGCAATTAATGGGCGGTGTGCTTTTTCATTTACAAGATGATGTAAAATATTGTTGCTAGATTGATTCAAAAATATTGTCGTACCGGTTTTATTCATCCAATGCATATTGTCAAAAAAACAAGCCGTGCCACCTCCACAAGCAATAATAGCATTTTCAAAGCGCTCTGTATTTCTTAAAACAGTTGCTTCCCTTTCTCTAAAATAATCTTCTCCTTTTGTTGAAAATATATTATCGATGGTCATTCTTTCTTCCTCTTCAATAAGCTTATCTAAATCATAAAAAGTAAAATTATTGTCTTCTGCCCATAGCTTACCCAAGAAAGATTTACCAGAACCCATAAAACCTACAAGAAAAATGCGCATACGTAAAGTTAGGAAAGGAAAATTTATGGTGCTTGTAATAATATTAAAATCACAAAAAATGCCAGCATGTAATATACTGGCACTAAGAAAATTGTTTTGTTAAATTTTAATCCAATATCTTAACCTCTGTTCTTCTATTGATAGCCCTTCCTGCGGCTGTTTTATTAGATTCTACTGGTACAGACATTCCATATCCTTTTGCAGTAAGTCTATTGGCATCTATCCCTTTAGAAATGATATAAGCCATTACAGATTTTGCCCTTTCCATAGAGAGTAATATATTTTTTGCAGGTTGCCCGACATTATCTGTATGACCTCCAATTTCTATCCGTTCATCATCTTTTCTGTTAAGCAGCGCTACCAATTCATCTAAAACAGGAAAAGATTCTGGTTTAAGTTCTGCTTTTCCTGTCTCAAAATTTACATCATCCAATACAAACGTTTTTGCAGGTTGAAACTGGATATCGACTACAAATGGTTTTTTGTAAGAAGCATTTGGCGCAAGTGCCGGTATATCCAAAAAATTATAGCTGGTAGAATCTTTAAAGCCCAGTATAAAAATTTCATACTTATCTCCTGCCGGCAACCTCAGCGAAAACTTACCATTATCCTGGCTCATGCCTTGGTATTCTTTTTGGGTGAGCTGGCTACGGAAAACTACTATTTCGTGCGGCAAGATGTTCTTTTTAAAATCCTGAATACTTACATCTACAGGTGCATCTTTTGCTTGCGATGCATTTTGCTGCATCGTATTTGTTTGGGCAAAAGAAAAATTGGTAACCAATGATGAAGCCAGTAAAAAGGAGAGAAATCGTTTCATAGTAATACTTTTTGTTGCAATAAAGATAATAGTTTTTTTATAGACGAATAAAATGTAAAAAAGGCTAGTTATTTTAAAGCAAACAGTACTTTAACATCGTATTTAATTTTTATCTTTTTATAATTCACATCGCCACCATATTCTTGATCTAAGCCATAATATCCCTCTTTCTTGCCGTTTTGCTGTAAAGTATTAGATAATTTAAACCTACTATTTGCTACATCGGTGGTTGAAGACTCTTCAGGCTCTTCAATGGTAATTGCCGAGCCAAGTTGCTCGTTTATTGATTCAGTTAAATAAGTGGCTTTTTCTTTTGCAGCTTTTACTGCCATTATTTTAAGTTGCTTTCTATATTCTCGTATTTTGCTATGCGATGTTCTTACAATACCAAAATTACTCGTTGCTTGGTCATCTAATTTATCTACCAAAGCATCTATCAACTTGGTACTATTAAATTTTATTTGATAAATGATAGAGCCCATCAAATCGGGGTCTTTTTTTCTTCTACGCCAAATAGACGACATATTGTAGCCATCGTAAGAAGCTACAGCAATATTGCTATCTGCAATACCTACCGCTTTGCAACCGGCAATAAAGTCTGCCTTTATTTTATCCAATTCTACTTTGTCTTCACCCTTCTTTTTATACTCTCGTAAATCTACTTGCACGTATATCTCATCGGGTATAACTTCCATTTCGGCACTACCAATTACCGAAATGGATTTTGGGTATGGATTACAGACTGGCTGTGTGTTTTGGGCAAAGAGGTTTCCCATTAAAAAAAATACTAAGCTGGTATAAAATATCTTTCTCATAAATATGTTTTTATGCTAGATGATATAAAAAATGAAATTACATAATCGTACGAAATAAATTATTAGAAATAGATAAATTAACAATTTAATGAAATTTTATAAGTAAAACGCTGCAACCTCATTCAACCCTCTCCTTTCGATATCTGG
>JANMGS010000848.1:0-4456 GCA_031374745.1 Ferruginibacter sp.
TACCGATATGCTGTGGCAAATGTATGAAAGTGGTGCAGGGCCTATTTCTCCTGGCATAGCACATAAAATATTACAGTTGGTACAACACAATGAGCTTACCTTACTTCAAAAAAAAGCAAATCCGCCAAAAACTTTTTTCGATCTTACCCAAAGAGAGCAAGAAATTTTACAATTATTAGCGCAGGGTTTACTATACAAACAAATTGCCGACCAATTGGGCATAAGTGCAAACACGGCTAAAAAGCATGTGCTAAATACCTATCATAAATTACATGTGAATACACGCACACAAGCATTACAAATTGCAAAAGAAAAAGGTTTGTTGTAAAAAGTATTTTATTGTGGCAAGCTGTTCCTATTGCTTACGCTAAAATCACCAAAAATTGCAAAAGTAATGTTGCGCTCTTTTAAAATAAATGTTTGTAAACATTTGTCTTTATTTTAATATTTTGTACAATTTCAGAACCACTCTTTACTATTCTCGTTCTTACGCATTGTGTATTATTGGGTGTAAATCGTTTTATTTACAATTGAATTGTATTAAGATTAATAAATCGTTAAGTATGTATTCTAGGATGGCAGGTAGTCGCTTTTAGGATAATTTCGTTAAAATTAAGCAACGAACAAAATGGGTAGTAAGGTTGTAAATCCAGCGAAGAAATAAAGACACAACCAACCGTTCTTGAACTAAAAAAGAAAAAGTCGTACATGCTGGGGGGCATCGTACGACCTTTCTTTTAATGCAAATGCATCAACACTTCTTTTACATCTTTGAACCAAGGCTCCCAAGGAATAAAATGAGGCGCCCCTTTTTTTATTTTTGTTTCTTTTGCTGATAACTATGCTACATTTATATTACACTCTTTCGTATCTCCTTCCAATGCATTTTTTATTTCTATCGAATTATTTTAAAACCAATGTAACAAATAATTTTACTTTTTTCATACCCACATATTTCGGATATGTACAAAAAATACATGTAAAAAGTTCTTTGTAATAGCTTAAAAAAGAAAAAGCCTCCATTTCGGAAGGCTTTCACAAGTACTGTCTTTTGCGGTTTTTCTATTTGATATTGGTCGGGTGGTTTTCCCTCGAAGATATTGGATTTTAAATGTCTTCGTATTTTTTCAATTGGATAATGTAAAGGTGATGGTTTATTTCTTGCTGTTGTGTAGCATGTGGTATTATTGTATTGTAGAAGTTTTTCGCAGCTGCATATTATTCTTCTAATATTCTTACACAACGCTTTTGGGTATTAAGTAAAATAAAAAAACCTCCAGGTTTTGTAGGGAGGTTTTCACAGCTTACTGTATTTTACGGTCTTTCTACAAGATATTGGGTAGCTTTTCGCTACAATATTGGATTTAAACTTTTTCAAGTTTAATTGGATACTGCAAAAATGCTCCTTTCTTTTTTGGTAAAATGTAGTACCTTCTTTTATTGTATTGTAGAAATTTTTCGGCTGTTTAATTATTTCTTGTAAAATTGGCAACGCCGGGCATATTTTAACTGTAAAAAGGGTTTACATTAACTATATTTGTCAACCCTTTCAACCAATTCATTAATGGCAATATTTGATATAAAACTTCCTGCCTCTATAGCCAAAGCGCTCAATATTCCAATTAGCGACCCTAGGAGGCAACAATTAAAAGTTTTAAAAAAGCTATTGCGAAAGGCAAGATTTACACAATTTGGGCAAAAATTCAAATTTGATGAAATCTTATTAAGTAGACACCCCGGAAAAAGATTCCAGCAACTTGTACCTACCTACGACTACAGCAAAATTTACAAAGAGTGGTGGTACAAAACACTCGAAGGCGTACCAGATGTTTGTTGGCCCGGGGTTATAAAATATTTTGCGCTAAGTAGTGGTACCAGTGAAGCCGCTAGCAAATACATTCCAATTACAAAAGACCTTATAAGAAGCAATACAATTACCAGTATAAAACAATTGTTGAGCTTATCAAAATATGAGCATGTTCCAAAAAGCTCTATTGCCAAGGGTTGGCTTATTATTGGAGGTAGCACCCAATTACAAAAAGGAGCTACTTTCTTTGCTGGAGACCTTAGCGGCATTCAACAAAAAAATATCCCTTTTTGGTTTAGGGGAATGGGGTTGTATAAACCTGGTAAAAAGATTGCTAAAGAAAAGGATTGGAGCAAAAAACTGGAAGAAGTAATAGAAAATGCGCCTAACTGGGATATTAGTTTTTTGGTAGGCGTGCCGGCTTGGCTTCAAATATGTTTAGAAAAAATTATTGAGCGCTATAACCTAAATAATATACACGAACTGTGGCCAAATTTGGCTTTTTATGTACATGGAGGTGTGGCTATGGAGCCTTATAAAAAAGGGTTTGAAAAACTGCTTGGCCAGCCTATCACTTACATAGAAACCTACCTTGCCAGCGAGGGGTTTCTTGCTTATCAAAACAGACAAGACACCCGGGGGATGATGCTGGTATTAAATAATAATATTTTCTTTGAGTTTGTACCCTTCGATGAAAATAATTTTGATGCAGATGGCAATATGGTAGAAGAGCCAGAAGTGTATATGATACACGAAATTGAAGAAGACAGGGATTATGCCATTTTAATAAGTACCAATGCGGGTACATGGCGATATGCCATTGGCGATACAATTAAGCTGGTTGATAAGGGTCGTAGCGAAATAATCATCACAGGGCGCACCAAGCATTTCCTTAGTTTGGTAGGCGAGCATTTGAGCGTAGATAATATGAACAATGCTATAGAAATGGCCGCAGAAGAAATGAATGTGGTTGTGCCAGAGTTTACGGTAGCTGGCGTGCCACACGGAAATTTCTTTGCACACGAATGGTATATTGCCACAGATGATAAGGTGGATGCGATTAAATTTGCTGACTTATTAGACAATAAAATAAAAGAACTCAACGATGATTATGGGGTAGAAAGAAAACACGCTTTGAAAGCTGTAACGGTTCATGTGCTACCCGAAAGCACTTTCATGGATTTTATGAAATCTAAAGGAAAAATGGGTGGGCAGCATAAATTTCCACGGGTGCTAAAAGGAAAAGTGTTTGAGGATTGGAAATTATTTTTACAAAAAAACAGCGTTATAAATTAAAATATAAAACCCCGATAATTACCAAAAATGACCGATGCTATAATTTCAGGATTGTTATTAGGCCTTGCATTGGTTTTTTCTGTAGGCCCGGTAATATTTACAATTATTAAGTTGCGCATAAACTACGGCCTTAGTAGTGCCTTTTATTTTATTGCGGGTGTTTGGCTAAGCGATATTTTGTGGGTTGTTACAGCAAATCTGTTTGGTTCCCTTTTAGAAAACCTTAGCGTATACCGGTTACAAATAGGCACCATCGGCGGTGCGTTTTTAATATCACTTGGACTCTTCTATTTGTTTTTTAAAAAATACCATACAAAAGAAGAATTGGACAACGGTGTAAAAATTAATGTTTCTACACATGCACGGCTTTTTATAACAGGCTTTTTAATAAATACGCTAAACCCTGGTGTTATTGCACTGTGGTTGGCTGCTGCTACAAAGTCTATCAGCAGTACACTTCAAGAAAAAATCGTTACCTTCTCTATTTGTATTGCGATGAATATTGCAGCCGATTTCTTTAAAATAAACCTTGCGGGAAAGCTTAGAGCCAAATTAACAGATAAAAACATTGTCATCATCAATAAAATATCTGGGTTTATGTTTCTTGCGTTTGGTGTTGCCCTTATAGTTGGGGTATGGTTCAATAAATTTCACCCTATAAAATAACCTGTGCGTTTAAGCTTTGTCACTATATTGCTTTTTTGTGTGTTGCTCACACACGCACAGTCCAACGATTTTATTATTCTTAAAAAGAAATCAACTACCATAAAAACATTTTTTAAAGGCTCGCAAATAGAATTTATTACAACCAATGGAGCCTATAGAAATGCGGTAATAAACGAAATAAGAAATGATAGTATTTTCTTAAAAGAATATATTATAAACAGAATCCCTACTACCCTTGGGTTTTATATTGATGATACAATCGGCAGCTATCATTATGCTTATCATTATACGGAAATTTATAAATTCAATAAAAGCAATAAAAAATTCAATGTAGGTGGTAGCGGGGCTGCATTGCTTGGTGGGGGCTTGTTGATTACGCTTGCAAGTGGCGTTGTATACATTGCAGACAAAGAAAAATTTAGTCCTTCTTTGCTTGCAGCTGGTGCCGGATTGGGCGCTCTTGGATTTCTTATCAGTAAAAAATCTGGCAAAGGAATTACTGTTGGAAAAAATAAATATTCACTTCAATACATAACCATTTCTAGTAATAAACATGAAGAATCAAAAAGGTAAAACTTGGTGGCAGATTATAAAAAGAATTTTTATTTGGCTATTTGTTTCCCAGCTTGTTTACATTGTTATTTTACGATGGGTAAATCCACCCTTTACCATTACACAATTGGTAAG
>JANMGS010000858.1:0-15988 GCA_031374745.1 Ferruginibacter sp.
GTATCCTTTAAACTTGTTGGCTGGACAAACGAATTATGTATATATAAAGATTCATAAAGAATGCGAAGATGAAATTGCTGTTGGACAAAGTGCTATTTGGTTGGATTTTGATGTGTGTGAGTCTATAAAATTTAGAGATGGGCGATATTATTTAAAGCCATTTTTGAAAGTGTTTTCGATGAAGCAATTCGGCAAGATAGAAGGTAAAGTTTTCCCAAGAGCAGCAATGCCATTTGTGAAAGTGTTTAATGTTACTGACTCGGCTTCTGCCATTCCAGAAAATGATGGAAAATATAAAATAAGCGGTTTAAGAGAGGGTATCTATACAATAAAATTTATTGGATCTAATGGTTATTTTGATACAACCATTACGAATATACAAGTGAGAAAAGGAAAAGAAACGGAACTCCCCAATATCACATTACACAACTAGTTGATATCCTGTGATACTAAGGTCGGAAGCAATTCCGGCCTTTTTAATTTTATTTTAGAATATATTATTTATCACTCAAAAACATTTCGCCTTTTGCAATCCAAGAGGAGCCAAAAGCAAAGAGCGCAATACTTTCAAACACCAATGTAGGCTTGTATTTTGCAAATTTTTCTTCTAGCCCATCCACTAAATTGTAAATGCCAATTAAAACGATACAAATAACAATAATGACCCCGCATGTTTTATAGATATTGTTTCTTATTTTTTTATTGTGCGTCATTATTTTTGCAGGATTTGTTTTAGTAAACAATACCAAAGAAAAATAAGCAAAGCTGCTAAACAATAAACCCGCCGCTGTATAGTGTATATAATTTACAGAACTGGTTCGGTTATTTGTTACAAATTGGCAAATAGAACTACCAGAAGGATCTGTTGGAAAAAAGGCAACGAGGAGCGCAAACACCGCAGCAAAATTTGCAACAATGCTATCTCTTTTATCTACTCCTTTATAAAAAAACAAGAACATGGCTACAGCGCAAAGGGAGCCTACAAAATAATTACCCATTACGGTATAATAGTAATGGCTAATAGATGGTTGTATCTGCGTGCAATCTGCAAAACTCCATGTACCAATAACCAGTATAATGGGAAGAAAAAAACCTACAAAGCCCAAGGCTATTCGTAAATTTAAATAAGAAATTACAAAGGAGTTGTTGTTTGGATTATTTTCAGGTTGCATAAAGATTTATTTTGCAAAATAATCATTAATAAAAATTACAATATGAAATTAAGTATAATCAATTCAAAACTCAAATTTATTTGCATACTTATCATGTTGGAATAAGCACTTAAAGATATAATGTACTTGTTTTATAGAGCTGAATTTTGGCCACAAGAAACGGAGAAGTCTTTGTTAAAATACATTACAACGCTCTATCTTCGCAGCATGAATTTTTCACGCAACGATTTATCAAACGAACAACTCACAGCACTCTATAAATCTATCTTGCTTCCTCGCATGATAGAAGAGAAAATGTTATTGCTATTACGCCAGGGCAAAATATCTAAATGGTTTAGCGGTATTGGGCAAGAGGCAATATCTGTTGGTGCTACGGCAGCTTTGCAACAAGATGAGTGGATAATGCCTTTGCACAGGAATCTGGGTGTTTTCACCGGTAGAAATATGCCGCTTAGCAAATTGTTTATGCAATGGCAAGGCAATAAAGAAGGTTATAGTAAAGGGCGAGAGCGTAGTTTTCATTTTGGTAGCAAAGCGCATCATATATGCGGTATGATTTCGCATCTTGGCCCACAACTAGCTATTGCAGATGGTGTAGCACTTGCATACAAATTAAAAAAAGAGCAAAAAGTATCGCTGGCTTTTTCGGGAGATGGAGGCACAAGCGAAGGTGATTTTCATGAAGCGCTCAATACGGCAGCAGTATGGGATCTGCCTGTAATATTTGTAATAGAGAACAATGGCTACGGCCTGAGCACACCGGTAAATGAGCAGTACCGTTGCGAAAATTTAGTAGACAAAGCCAAAGGATATGGCATGGAGGGTGTAAGAATAGACGGCAACAATTTATTGGAAGTGTATGATACTATAAAAGGGATTCGTGCATATTGTATAGAAAACCAAAAGCCTTATCTTGTAGAGTGCATGACCTTTCGTATGCGTGGGCACGAAGAAGCAAGCGGTGTAAAATATGTACCACCTGCTTTGTTTACAGAATGGGAGAAAAAAGATCCTGTAAGAAATTATGAAGCATGGCTTATTGCAGAAAAAATATTGGGCGAAACGGAAATAATAAAAATAAAAGCCGATACAAAATCTTATATCGAAACAGAATTACAAGAGGCAAATAAGGCAGACAAAATTGTAGCTAATACAAACGAGGAAGTGGGGGATGTGTATGCAAAACCAAATACAGATGACAGGCAAAGGACTACAACGATTTATGACAACTCCAAAGTACTAACAAACAACAAACAACAAACAACAAACGCATCTGAAAAAAAGTTCATAAACGGAATCACCGACGGCCTTAAACAATCTATGCAAAAGCATGAGAACCTCATTTTAATGGGGCAAGATATTGCCGAATACGGTGGTGCATTTAAAGTTACAGAAGGTTTTGTAGATATTTTTGGCAAAGCAAGGGTGCGCAATACACCTTTGTGTGAGAGTGCTATTGTAGGCAGCGCACTGGGTTTAAGTTTAGAAGGATTTAAAGCAGTAATGGAAATGCAGTTTGCAGATTTTGCAACGGTGGGTTTCAACCAAATAATAAATAACCTTGCAAAAATTCATTACCGCTGGGGGCAAAATGCAGACGTGGTAATACGGATGCCCACAGGAGGCGGTGTAGGCGCAGGACCTTTTCATAGCCAAAGCAACGAAGCTTGGTTTGTACATACACCTGGGCTTAAAGTGGTTTACCCAAGTACACCCGAAGATGCAAAAGGCCTCATGATAGCTGCTGTAAACGACCCCAACCCTGTTTTGTATTTTGAGCACAAAGCATTGTACAGAAGTGTTAGTGGAATGGTACCAGATGAATATTATGAAATAGAGATTGGTAAAGCTAGGCAGGTACAACATGGCAATGATATCAGCATCATTACGTATGGCGCAGGGGTGCACTGGGCAATGGAATATGCAGAAAAGAATAGCAATATTAGTATAGAGATATTAGACTTAAGAACCTTGTTGCCTTTAGACTATGCA
The DNA here is from genome assembly GCA_031374745.1 of Ferruginibacter sp. Classification (GTDB taxonomy): domain Bacteria; phylum Bacteroidota; class Bacteroidia; order Chitinophagales; family Chitinophagaceae; genus Ferruginibacter. The sequence continues at coordinate 3,165 of JANMGS010000858.1, forward strand.
GCCATAAAAATGGTAACAGAAAAAACGGGTAAGGTTTTAATTTTGCATGAAGATTCACTTATAGGAGGCATTGGAGGAGAAATAGCCGCATGGATTGGCGAAAACTGTTTCGATAAACTAGATGCACCTGTCATGCGCTGTGCAAGTTTGGATACTCCTATACCTTTTAACATAGAACTAGAAAAAAATTTTATGGCTTATGGAAGGCTAGGTGAAATGGTAGAGAAACTAGTTAATTATTAATTATGCCTGAACTTTTTATCATAGCAGGTTGTAATGGTGCAGGAAAAACTACAGCTGCCTATAATCTATTGCCGGAGGTTTTTCAAACAATTGAATTTGTAAATGCTGATGAAATAGCTCGTGGAATAAACAAGAATGATGTTGAATCCGCTGCTATTGCTGCTGCCAGAATAATGCTAAATAGAATTGATTATTTAATTGAAAACAAAAAAAGTTTTGCTTTTGAAGCAACTTTGTCAGGACTAACATATTTGAAGATTATTGAGAAGGCTAAATTGAAAGATTTTAAAGTTACTTTATTTTTTGTAAATCTGGAAAGTGCAGAAATAGCATTTGAAAGGGTAGCTATAAGAGTAAAGAAAGGAGGACATGGTATCCCCCAAGATATAATTGAAAGAAGATATAAAAAAGGATTGGCAAATTTCCCCAAATATACGTCTATAGTTCAAAATTGGTATTTGTTTGATAATTCAGGGCAAGCGTATCAAATCATTGCTAAATCGATAGATGGAATAAAAGAAATACTTAACTTTACGATATATAAAAACATTTTAGGAGATGAATCTTATTAATAAAAAAGTAAGTGAAGACCTTACACCGAAAATAATGGAAGCATTAGCTAGGGCTATACAAAGAGTAAAAGTAGAAACCAAAGCTACCAATACTTATATGGTTGTATCTGACGGTAAAGGAGGTATAAAAAAAATTTACGCAAAAGATTTATAATTATTTTCAACTTTCAATTCCCTTCCTCTTTCTTAGCATCAACCTTAGGTAAAACCTTTTCTGGTAAAGGAACAGCTTGCGGCATCATTTTTTTATAATGGTATGATGCATTGAGCACATATTGATTAAATTCAATTTCGCTGCTGCCACTTGCAAACTCGTAAGTAGGACGATACCAAACCAAAAAAGTATCCAATGATGCGCCTTTTAGCTGGGTAACCCTTCGTACAAATGTTTTATTAAATCGATAGTTCACGTATTTTTCTCTTTCTTCTGCCTCAAGCCTTTCTTGAAACTTTTTTAGTCTTTTGTTTCTTTTAAATCGAAACATATTGATGAGTTCATTAGCATCCATTCCTACACTACCGCCTGGCCCAATAGACGTTTCTACCCTTGGCTTGTGGAAAGAAAATACTTCTCCGTACTGCTGCCTATTTTCCAAAGAATCGTTTTTATAACTTTTTGAAAATACCACTACCTCTTTTAATACCTTGTAATCGCTTTTTATATTTAAGTGAATAGAAATATCAAACTGAGCAATATTGGCAATCGTATTTACAGGGAATTTTTGTGTAGGTTTATTGTTATATACAAAATAAAGAGAGTCTCCTTTATTGGCTACTATATTGTAATGTCCCAAAGAATCGGTAATGGCAATTTTACCGCCGGTGCTTATAACTCTTACAGCCTCTACATAATTTATTTTGCTTTTGTCGAGCACATTGCCACTTATCATAATTTGTGCAGCTGCAATTTTTGTTACTGCAAAAAGAAATAAAGTAAAGATTATGCGCAAACGGTTAAATTTTTTGGTAGGTAATATTACGTCGCAAAAAGATAATAAAACAAAGTTGTTTGTTTATTTAACAGGAATTTGAGAAAGTATTGTATCAACAATTATGCTGCTGTAATATTTATATTCCAACTCCTGCACTTTCTTTGCCAAGCTTTCTCCAGTTTCATTTTCGTTTAAATTGCAAGTAGCTTGAAAAATAATTTTACCATTGTCATATATCTCATCTACAAAATGAATGGTAATGCCACTTTGTTTTTCACCTGCAGCCACTACAGCCTCGTGTACACGCATTCCATACATACCCGAACCGCCATATGCAGGTAAGAGTGCCGGGTGTATATTTATTATTTTTTGAGGATAAGCTGCAATAACAGCAGCAGGAATTTTTTTTAAGTATCCGGCTAGTATTATAAAGTCAATAGAATATTTTTTCAGTAAAACCAAGTAGGCTTCCGCAAGTTCTTTATTGTTTTTATTATTAATTGCAAGAATCTCGGCAGGAATATTATTATGTTGCGCTATACCAATGACGCCGGAATTTGGGTTATTTGTTGCAACCAAGGTAATGCATGCGTTTTTTTCCCTACAAAGTTGTGGCAAGGTATTTATTATTACCGCTGCGTTGCTCCCAGCTCCGCTTGCAAATATGGCTATGTTCATAATGAATATATTAAAATTGGTAGCTTACAATAAAAGCCTGCTCAAAAGGGAGGTAAAGGAGGAATTATATTTTCTTTCTTCCACTAATCCTAGCATATATTTTTTGTAAATACTTTTTAAAAAAAGCAAATTGCCCCAAAGGAATACTCACTAAAATAACGGCAATAGGCCAAAGAAGGGTTATTACTAATATATAAATTACAAACCACCATATACCTTTATCTATTTCTGTAAGGCCAAGTAACCTCCTTCCGGCATAACCACATAAACTTCCACCAAGTGCAAATGTTGTAATAATCAACAGCAAATTTAGCCCACTAACTTTCCACTTTTCTTGCAGTTTTTTTAACATTGCGCAAAAATCATTTAAAAATTTGGCAAAACATATTCAATAACAAACAATTTTTTCTTTTTTAAATAGATTACAAAAAGATGACAATCGGTTTTTGAATAGATCATTTTTATACAAACTAGGTATAAATTTTATTAAAAAAAACATAAAATGTTGATAGTTTGTCAACATCCTGTCTTATTTTTGCGCACGGAATAGCCCTTTTCTACAAAAAACCCGGCTCCATTTATATGATTCGATATAAAAAATTCATTTTTAGGTTTATCGCAACCCTTATTCTCGTTGGTTTTATCTCAAATAATAGCGCATTCGCACAAGGAGAAGCACTTTTTAAAGCGCAATGTGCCAATTGTCATAAACCAGATGGAGATTATACTGGTCCATGGCTAAAAGGAGTAAGAACAAGACAACCAGATAAAGATTATGTGTACAAATGGATGGCCAATCCAGCAGGCATGATTGCGTCTGATGCATATGCAAAAACGTTGTTCGAGAAGTGGAAGCCAACTGTAATGACAGCTTTCCCTGGTTTAAAGAAAGCTGAGATAGATGCGATTTTAGATTATGTAGAAACGTATAAAGCGCCACCACCACCCAAAGGATCAGATAAAGATGGTGCACCTGCATCCGACAATTCTTTATTATTTGGTATCCTTACCCTTATTCTAGCAGTTGTAGCATTTATATTGTTACAAATAAATAGCAACCTCCGTAAATTATCTGACGATAAAGAAGGCGTACGCCGTGGAGAGCCGGTTCCTTTTTATAGAAACAAGACCTATTTGATGACGGGTATCTTATTATTATCCGGTTTAGGAATGTATTTAACAATGTCAGGTATAAATGGACAAGGCGGAGGAATGAACCTTGGTCGTTCACAAAATTACCAGCCGGAGCAACCGATATATTATTCCCATAAAGTACATGCTGGTACCAATCAAATAAGTTGTTTGTACTGCCATGGTGCATCCCAAGATAGTAAGCAGGCCAGTATTCCTTCTGTAAATGTTTGTATGAATTGCCACGTAGCAATCAAAGAATACAAAGGCGAGCCTATTACAAAAGAAGATGGTACTTCGGTAAATGGTACCGCCGAAATTAGAAAGTTGTATGCATATGCAGGATGGGACGTTACAAAACAAGCTTACAACCCCGATGCTAATAAGGACGGCATACCAGATGGCGCACATCCTATTGAATGGGTAAGGATTCATAACTTACCGGATCATGTATATTTCAACCACAGTCAACACGTAAAAGTTGGAAAACAAAACTGCCAAACTTGTCATGGCAATATACAAGAAATGCCAGAAGTATACCAATTCTCCGATTTGAGTATGGGCTGGTGTATCAATTGCCACAGAGAAAGCAAAGTGGATTTCTATAACAAATCAGATAGCACCGGAAATAAATTTTACAGCATTTACGAAAAGTTTCATGAGCAAATGAGAGATTCTGTTGTAAATAAAGATGGCAAAAAAGTTCCAAATCCACATAAAATGGATAGCGTAACCGTAGAAAAAATTGGCGGAACTGAGTGTCAGAAATGCCATTATTAAAATTAGCGAATTAGCTAATTCAATAATTTGCTAATGCCAGCAATTACAGGCTTTACAATAATTGAATAGAGATTTGAATTTAAAAAATTAGCACATTAGCATATTAGCACATTAGTTAATTAGCACATTTCAAAAGAGTATGAGTAACAAACAGTATTGGCAAAATTTTGGAGACCTTACCCAGTCAGATAGATTCAAACAATCTACTGAAAAAGAGTTTCAAGAAGAATTACTTCCATTAGAAGACTTGGATGGTAAAGGCTTATTGGATGCAAAAACACCCAGAAGAGATTTCTTGAAATACTTAGGTTTTAGTACAGCGGCTGCAGCTATTGCTGCAAGTTGCGAAATGCCAGTGAAGAAATCGGTGCCTTATCTTCAAAGACCCGATACGGTTATTCCTGGAGTGTCTGATTATTACGCTTCTACTTATGTAAATGGAGGAGACGCAATAAGCGTCGTAGTAAAACAAAGAGATGGTAGGCCTATTAAGATAGAAGGAAACGAATTGTCCTCTCTTACAAAAGGAGCTACTAGCGCCCAATCACAGGCATCTGTATTAGATTTATATGATACCACTCGTCTTCGCCACCCATTACAAAAAAGCGGCAAAGAGTACAAAGAAGTTACCAGTTTCGAAAATTTCGATAAACTAATAACTGAATCCATTGCAACATTAGGAGGTAAAGCAATTGTGTTACTTACATCAACCATACACTCGCCTTCTACATTACAAATAATTAGTGAGTTTTTAACCAAATACCCTGGTAGCCGCCATGTTCAATACGATGCAGTGAGCTATAGCGGCATGTTGCTAGCAAACGAAGCTTCTTATGGTAAAAGAGCATTGCCACAGTATCGTTTCGATAAGGCAAAAATGATCGTAAGTCTTGGAGCTGATTTTTTAGGAACTTGGCTTACACCAACAGAATTTAGCAAGCAATACGCAGAAACTAAAAAAGTAAATGGTGATAAGCCAGAGCTTAGTCGCCATGTACATTTTGAGAGCATGATGAGTATGACGGGTAGCAATGCAGATGATCGTTACACACATAAACCTTCAGAAACTGGAGGAGTTGCATTGGCAATTCTTGCAAAATTAGGCGCTGCAGTAACTGCACCAGCGTTTAAAGATGCTAGACTTACAAAAGGTATTGAAGAAACAGCAAAACAATTGGCTGCCAATAAAGGAAACGCCTTGGTTGTTTGTGGAAGCAACGATGTAAATATTCAATTAATAGTAAATGCTATTAACGAAGCAATAGGAGCAAATGGTACTACAATTAATTGGGGTGCTACTTCTAATGTTCGTAAGGGTATAGATGCAGACATGGTAAGACTTTCAGCAGATATGGCTGCGGGTACCGTAGGAGCTGTAATGGTGTACGATTGTAATCCAGTTTACACTTATTCCGAAGGAAAAAAATTCGGTGAAGCATTGGCTAAGTTACCATTAAGTGTATCATTTAATACAACAATGGATGAAACAACGGAGCAATGTAAATTTATTTTGCCTTCGCACCATTGGTTAGAAAGCTGGGGAGATACAGAGGCTGTTTCTGGCTATGTTAGCATTATTCAACCGCTTATCAATCCATTGTTTAAGACAAGGCCATTTCAAACTTCACTTCTTACTTGGGGTACAACAGCAGCAGCAACGCCTGTAATACCAAAAGACAGTGTGGCAAAAGCCTTTGTACCTGGTACTGTTCCTGCAGATACAGATGCATATGAAAATTATTATAAAAATTATTGGGCTACTAAATTAGGTTCGGTAAATAATTGGGATAAAGCACTACAAGATGGTGTAATTGAAACAGCTGTCACTTTGGCCAGCGCTACTTATAATGGAAGTCAACTAACAGATGCTGCTTCAAAAATTGCAGCTGTAAAAGCTGGCGAATATGAAGTTGTATTGTATCAAAAAATTGGAATGGGTACGGGTGCACAAGCCAATAACCCTTGGTTGCAAGAATTACCAGATCCAATATCAAAAGTAACTTGGGACAATTATGCAATGGTAGCGCCATCAATGGCAAAAACATTGTTTGCAATAGATGTTGCAAATCCTGATAGTAAAAAAGATGCTGATAAATATGAAGTACATCCAGAGAAACCGGTAATAAAAATTACTGTAAATGGTAAAGTGCTTCAATTACCAATATTAATTATTCCAGGCTTAAATGCCTCTACAGTTGCAATTGCTGTTGGTTATGGCCGTTCTAGTGCAAGTGAAGATGATGAGGTTAACTATGAAAGAATTGGTCGTGCAGCATACAAGGCGGGTAAAAACGCCTATCCATTTGTTGGATTCGATGGCACTACTTTCTCATACAATGCAGTAGCTACAGTTGTAAAGACAGATGATACTTATGCACTTGCACAAACACAAGTTCACGGTTTTACAGAAGGTCGTCCGGTTGTTTACGAAACAAATTTAGAAAGCTATCGCAAAGATCCATTAGAAGTATTAGCAGAACCAAGGCATGAAAGAGAATTAATTACGCCTACTGGTAAAACAGATTTCGTAAGAGATGCAACCACTTATCCCGAGTATGAAAGACCAGGAGCTAAATGGGGAATGAGTATAGATTTAAACACTTGTACTGGATGTAGTGCATGCGTAGTAGCATGTAATGCAGAAAACAATGTAAGTGTTGTTGGTAAAATTCAAGTACAACGGGCACACGAAATGCATTGGTTGCGTATTGATAGATATTTTACAGGTAGTGTAGAAAATCCTGATGTGATTTTTCAACCAATGCTGTGCCAGCATTGTGACAATGCTCCTTGCGAAAATGTTTGTCCTGTAGCAGCTACAAACCATAGCAGCGAAGGTTTAAACCAAATGACTTATAACAGATGTATTGGTACAAGATATTGTGCAAACAACTGTCCTTATAAAGTTCGTCGCTTCAATTGGCTAGATTACAGCGGTGCTGATAGTTTTGCCGACAATCAAAAACCTTTGGTAGGAACTGACTTAGATGAAGTGACACTTCAAATGAATGATGACCTTACTAGAATGGTACTAAACCCAGATGTAACAGTTCGTTCAAGAGGTGTAATAGAAAAGTGTTCTTTCTGTGTTCAACGTTTACAAGCAAGTAAGTTAGAAGCAAAAAAACAACAGGACCCTTCCCTTATCCGCAATGTAAAAGTAGCATGTGCGCAGGCTTGTCCTAGCAACTCAATTACTTTTGGAAACGTGAACGATAAAGAGAGCGATATATATAAAGTAAGAAACGTAGAGCAAACAAATCGTACGTTTTATGTAATGGAGCAATTACACGTATTGCCAAACGTAAGTTATTTGGCAAAAATCAGAAATACAGATAGAGAGGTAAATAACGGAAATGAGAGAGAGCATTTTGGTGGAGCAGAGCATAAAGCAGCGGAACATAAGAAAGAAGGGCATAAAGCCGAAGCTAGCCACTAAATACTGCTGGAATCATTGTCCTTCTAAATAAAAAATAGGGTGTGTAACGGCTGAGCGTTTTATTTCAGTTGTTATAAAAACAAATAGGTTATTAAAAAGATTTAAAGTTTAATATGTCATTACTCAAATACGAATCGCAACAAAGGGAACCGCTGGTTGATGGTAACAAAGATTACCATCAAGTAACGGTAGATATTATCAGCCCCATTGAGATGAAGCCAAGCAAGCTTTGGTACGTTGGTTTTTATATCAGCGTAGCATTATTGATGTTTGGTGTGTACAGCATCTACCGTGAGGTAACTTACGGTATTGGCCAGTGGAATTTGAACAAAACCATCGGTTGGGGTTGGGATATTACCAACTTCGTTTGGTGGGTAGGTATTGGTCACGCAGGTACCCTCATCTCTGCTATTCTTTTATTGTTTAGACAAGGTTGGAGAACAGGCGTAAACCGTGCAGCAGAGGCTATGACAATTTTTGCGGTAATGTGTGCAGGGCAATTTCCAATTTGGCACATGGGTCGTGTATGGATGGCATTTTTCGTTTTACCTTATCCAAATACAAGAGGTCCTTTATGGGTGAATTTTAACTCACCATTGTTATGGGACGTATTTGCAATTTCAACTTACTTTACTGTTTCATTGTTATTTTGGTATTCTGGTTTGTTACCAGATTTTGCCACTGTGAGGGATAGAGCAAAAACAAAATTCCGCAAAATGATGTACGGTATTGCTGCATTTGGTTGGACGGGCAGTACAAAACATTGGCAAAGGTTTGAATCACTTTCGTTGGTATTGGCAGGATTAAGTACACCATTGGTACTTTCGGTTCATACAATTGTATCATTTGACTTTGCTACATCTATTGTACCAGGTTGGCATACAACCATTTTTCCTCCATATTTTGTTGCGGGTGCTATCTTCTCTGGTTTTGCAATGGTGCAAACACTTTTAATTATTGTAAGAAAAGTATTAAACCTTCAAGATTATATTACAATAGGCCATATTGAAGCAATGAATAAAGTAATTGTTCTTACGGGTAGTATAGTTGGTATAGCTTATTTAACGGAACTTTTTATAGCATGGTATGGTCAAAACCCTTACGAGTTGCATGCATTCTTCGAAAACAGGGGAAATATTTTTAGCCCTTATGGCTGGAGTTATTATTTGATGATGTTCTGTAATGTGGTTTCTCCACAGTTGTTCTGGAGCAAAAAATTAAGAAGAAATATTACGGTAACTTTCTTTATGAGTGTAATTGTAAATATAGGCATGTGGTATGAGCGTTTTGTAATTATTGTTACATCTGTTTACAGAGATTTTTTACCATCAAGCTGGAGTACCTATTACAGCCCTAGTATTTACGAGATAGGTTTTTACCTTGGTACTTTCGGTTTGTTTTTTACATGTTTCTTCCTGTTTGCAAAATACTTCCCTGTAATTGCGGTAGCAGAAATAAAATCTGTATTAAAAACCAGTGGTGAAAATTACAAAGTAAAAATGAGTGATATAGAAAGAGCAGATGCTGAGAAGTTTTATATAGAAGAAGTAGAGCATGCTCATTAAAGAAACTTGTTTCTTGATAGAATTGCAATTTAGAATCATCAATTATTAATTATCAATTAATATGAGCGGAATTAAAAAATTTGTGGTAGGATCGTTTGACGATGAAGCAGTGCTTTTTCCAGCGGTAAAAAACGTAAGAAAAGCAGGCTACAAAATCCATGATGTATACACGCCTTTTCCTGTACATGGCTTAGACCACGCATTAGGATTAAGAGAAACCAGCATTCATACTGCAGGTTTTATATATGCAATAACAGGTACAACTACTGCCCTAAGTTTTATAAGTTGGGTTTTTACAAAAGACTGGCCATTAAATATTGGTGGTAAGCCTCACTTTGCATTGCCGGCTTGGATACCGATTATGTTTGAGCTTACGGTTCTTTTTGCTGCGGTAGGAATGGTGCTTACGTTTTGTTATTTGTGCCAGTTATCACCATTTGTAAAAAAACACCATTTTAGTGCCCGTGCAACCGACGATCATTTTGTAATGGTTGTAGAATGTACAGAAAAGACAAATGAAAACGAATTACAAAGTTTCTTACAAAATGCTGGAGCTATAGATATAAACATACAAGTGGCCGAAACTGGCTGGTGGATTGGCAGGTATGATAGAGAGCAAAAGTTGTATAGAGAAGAACTTGGATACTAATTGATAATAATGTTTTAACACAAATTATAGATGAAACGATTTAATTATATTTCTGTAACAATAATCTTAGCAATTGTTGTGCTTGCAAGTTGCGATGGAGTACGTCGTAATCCAGGTAAAATTTATATGCCAGATATGGCTTATAGCCGTGCACTAGAGAGTTACGCTCAATTAGATTCCACAAAATTTACTGCAGATATGTTCAATAAGGGCGGCGATCAAATCTATTTTGTAGGTATGCCACCAAATGGTACAATTAAAAGAGGAGAATTGTTTCCTTATACTTTGCCAAATGATAGCAATGGTTATAAAATGAGTGCTACAATTAAAAACCCTTACGATAGTATAACACTTACGAAGGCGCAAATGACAGAAGCAGGAAGATTATACAATATTAATTGCGCCATTTGTCATGGGGCTACCGGTGTTGCAAATGGTCCAATTGCAGCAGCTGGTCACATTGGTGCAGTAGCAAATCTTACAGCAGATATGTATGTAAAAATGGCTGATGGTACTATGTTTCATTCAATAACATATGGTAGGAATCAAATGGGAAGCTATGCATCTCAAGTTACAAGGGCACAACGTTGGATGATTATTAAATACATAAGGACATTGCAACCAAAACCTGAAACAGCAAAGGCTGGTACAGATACAGCTGCAGTAAAAAAAGGATAAAAAGTAATAAGAAGAAAAACAAAAGCATTTACATAAATATTTTTTAGATGAATCATAATTTTCAATTACCAGGTAGCTATAAAAAATGGACATGGGGTCTTATCGTTGCAGGTTTGCTTGCGGTGCTCTATGGCTTTATCATGTTTCACCCATTCTCACACCCTGCTCACGGAGAAGGAGTGCATGGTGGAGATAGCAGTACAAGATTTTGGGCAGTCTTGTTACAAAACAGTGTGTATTGGTTGCTTACGGTAAATGCGAGCATGTTCTTTATTTGTATTACCACTTTGGCAATGGGAGGTTGGCAAGTTGCTATGCGTCGTGTTCCAGAAGCTATATCTAGTGTAGTACCTATTCTTGGTCTTATTACTTTTGGTATTTTATTGGCCATTGTTTTGGGTGGGCGCACAGATATTTATCATTGGTTAGATGCGAGTCTCTATGTAAAAGGCTCGGGAACTTTCGATAAAATATTAAATGGTAAGCATGGATTCTTAAATCCAACATTCTTTTTGGTATGGTCTGGGTTATCTATTTTATTATGGATTCTATTGGGTCGTAAAATGAGGTCTTTGAGTTTAAAGTCAGACAATGAAGGACAAATGGATCATGCACAAGCAAAAAGATGGATTGATATCAACTTTACTTATGCATCTTATTATGTAGTATTCTTTGGTTTGTCTGTAGCATCTACTGTTCCTTGGCTTTGGTTGATGAGTATAGACCCCCATTGGTATAGCACTATGTATAGTTGGTATACATTTGCTAGCACATTCGTATCCGGCCTTTCTTTAATAGCAATATTTGTAATATTCCTAAAAAATAGAGGAGAGCTTGAATATGTAACAGAAGAACATTTACATGATATTGGTAAATTTATGTTTGCGTTCTCCGTGTTTTGGGCATATTTATGGTTCGATCAGTATATGCTTATTTGGTATAGCAATCAACCAGAAGAAACAAGGTACTTTATTGACAGAATAGGAACCGCAACAAAGAGTGGCCCGTATCAAGGAATATTCTTTTTTAATTTAGTAGTGAATTTTCTAGGACCATTATTATTATTGATGAGAAAGAGCTCAAAAAGAAACTGGACAATGGTAACTTTCGTAGCTGTACTTATAATATTTGGACATTGGATAGATTTTTATCAAATGGTAATGCCAGGAACCATGGGTGGCAATGCGGAACTGCTTCCTTTCGAATTTGGTGTGGCATGCTTATTCATAGGTATTATTATGTGGAGTGTTGGGCAGTACTTTTCTAAACATTCTTTGTTACAAAAAAATCATCCTTTCTTGAAGGAAAGCATGATACACCATACGTAGTAGTTCCCTAAATCCCCCGAAAGGGGACTTGGGACTCTGAAAAGTTTGTAGTTATTAACTTGATGTGTAGTTGGGGTTTAAAATTAAAAAATCTGTTGAATTTAATTAAGCAGAAAAAGTATAAAAAAAACAAACAGTCGTTCATCGTAGAACGTCCTTTGTCAAAATAGCAGATATGAAAACAGTATTTATTATTGCAATTGTGGTGATGGTTTTCTTAGTCATTTTTCAAATTGCAAAAGCAAGTGAGTATGTAAGTGTACTAAAAGGGGAAGATCAAACCCGTAAACAAACCAATAAGATCAATGGTTTTTTATTGGTTGCCTTTCTGGTATTTGGTTTAATAGGGGTTTATATATGCAACGAATGGTACTTTAAGAAAACACTTTTTCCTCAAGGTTCTGCATCAGTAGAAGGAGAAAAAATTGATTTCATGCTCTATCTTACCATAGCTGTAACGGGCGTAATTTTTATCATTACACAAATATTGCTGTTTTGGTTTGCATTTAAGTATCAGGAGAAAAGGGGTAAAAAGGCATTCTTTTTTGCACATAGTACCAAATTAGAATTATTATGGACAACAGTTCCGGCAATATTCTTAACTGTATTGGTTGTATTTGGTTTAATTAACTGGTTTAAAATGACGGGCAATCCTCCTGATAATGCTATTGTTGTAGAAATAACGGGGCATCAATTTGCATGGGAAATGCGTTACCCAGGGAAAGATGGTATTTTAGGTAAAAAGAATTATCGTTTATACAATAAGCCATCTGGCAACACACTTGGTGTAGATTTTGATGATATAAATAGCTTGGATGACATTCATGTA